>JAOUPX010000169.1 GCA_029879645.1 Nitrospinota bacterium | reverse complement strand
CGTCGGTGACCGGCAGGTCGGCCCAGCCCTCGGGATATTTCGGCCCGCGCCAGGAGCGCGGCGTCCGGTGATCGGTCGCCTGGGTGAAGATGTAGTACTGCTTGTTGGTCACTTCGTACTTGTCGATGTAAAAATCCGGCAGGTGCAGGCGTCTCTGCGGCGACTCGTCGGCGAACCACGGCTTGTCGAGCCCGAGGGCCAGCGCATGGCCTTCCTCATCGTATTCATCCGTGCCCATGAGGAAATGCCCGGCGGGGACGAGCACCATCCCTTCCGGTGGCGGCGGATCGCAGGCGGTCAGCCACACCGCACCGATCATCAAAATGAAAAGTTTTCTAAATAGCATTTTTTTTCCAATAATCCTAAGATGTCACCCAGAGCCTGTCGAGGGGTGTGAAAGTTGGGTAAAACCACCTTTACGCTCCCCTCCTTACCAAGGAGGGGATACAGGGGAGGTTATGATAACCCCACCTCAGTCCTCCCCTTGGTAAGGGGAGGAGGATAAACTGGAATCCTGTCTATCCGGTTAATCCTGTTATTCGTTCCTCCGGGATGTTGATAGTTGTCACCTATTTGGGAGGACCTGTCTCACTTAACATTAAAACTATACACGTTTCATGACCGGAACCGCCAGAAAACAGATTCATGACATCCCGATTGAGGAAATCGGCGAGGACTCGCTCACGCAATTCTCGATGGACCCTCCGCCCGACGCGCTGATGCAATCCATCAACGCCCTGGGCGTCACCCACCCGGTCCTGCTGGCCCCTGCCGACAAGGGATACCAGATCGTGTGCGGTCACCGTCGCGTCGAGTGCGTCCGCCTGCTGGGTCTGCATTCCGTTCCCGCCTTTGTGCTGGCAGAATCTCCCGCCCCTGCGGCCCGGCTGAAACGCAACCTGGTCGAAAACCGCGCGCAGAGAACCTACAGCGATATCGAAAAAGGTTGGATCGTCCACAAACTGGTGCAGGCGCAAGTCCCCGAGGCGGAAATCATCCAGGACTATCTGCACCTGATCGAGCTGGAGCGCAGTAAAAAACTGTTTGTCGACCTGCAGAAATGCACCGCGTTTTCACCCAGTCTGAATTCCCTTCTGCATTGCCTGAACCTGCCGCTCCGCGTATTTTCCATATTGTTCCGCTGGGATAAGGAGGATCAGGACGCCGCCGAAACCCTGTTGGATAAACTCCGGTCCGGCGTCAACAAATGCCGCGAACTGCTGGAGCTGACCGACGAAACGGCGGTGAAAGACGGTGTGCCGCCGCAAGCCATCCTGAACCGCGCGGAAATCCAGACGCCGCTGAACAATGCCGACCTGCCGGTGAACGAAAAATATGAAGCCATTCACAGGCAACTGCGGTTGTGGCGCTTTCCCGTGCTGACCGATCTGCAGAAACGGGTCTACCGGGCCATCGACCAGATGCGGCTTGACAACCGGATCAAACTGCGCACACCGGAAAATTTCGAGAGCGACCGCTTCAAAATCGAGCTGAATTTTTCCACAAAGGAAGAACTGCTGAAACAGGTCGAACAGCTGTTCCGCGTGACCGATTCCGAAGCCCTCGACGAATTGATCCGCATTTTCAACGAACTTAAATAACCCTTGCTGAGCAGGGTTGATATCCTTTCCTTTTTAAAAATCTAAACCTGGATCCTTCGTCGCCCAAGGCTCCTCAGGATGACAATCCATATCTCTCTGTCATTCTGAGCGTTAGCGAAGAATCTGTGTTTAGATTTTTTAAACTACAAAAGCTGAGGGAGGAATCCCCCCGGCCCCCTTTACAAGGGGGAGAAAAGCAACCTCCCCCTAACCCCCTCCCTGGTAAGGAGGGGAGAGCACCTCCGCCGGTAACTAAAACCGTGGCAGGCGAGAGTAACCCACTGATCGCAAAGTTCCGCTCCAGCAAAATTGGCCCTGCGCCAAGCAGGCCGGGGAGGAGTCAGAAAATTCTTGCACTCTATAGGACTAATAGCCATAATACCCCACCTATAAAGACTGAAATTTAAATGGCTAAAACGTCCCAGAGGCAGGCATGGATCTGAAAGAGGCGCGTTCTTATCTCAACTACCTGTTGACCCTGAACATCCGTGGCGAAGAGGCGTTTGGCCCCATGGCCCTGGCCTTCATTAAAGATCACGACCTGGGCGGCATCGGCCTTGAGCCGGAAGAGCAGTTCGGCCTGCTGATGGCGACGGTTCAGGTTTTGGCGGACGAACCGAAACGCTTCAGCCTGAAGCTGGAACTGCTCCAGAAAACCAAAGCCCTGCTCTCCCAGACCCGCTACTCGAATACCGAGCTGGCGCGGCAGTTGGATTACGACATCAAGAAAACCGAATCGGAGTTGAAGATTTACCATGACGCCATGCGTCCGGCGCCCCGTGGCGACGCGCCGGAGGTTCAGCAACTCGTCGTCCAGTCGGATATCCCGGAATATTTTCTCGATGTCGCCCAGAAACGCGCGTCGGAGTATTACCAGAACAAGTTCGGCCTAACCAAACAGGCCAAGACCGCCCAGCATTTTTCCGGCGGACCACGCAAGTTCGAGCCGGACAACAAGGACGTCCACCGCGAGTTCCCCGGCGCCTGCGCGCCGTTCATGAACTCCCGCACCAACGCGTTTCACATGATGCTGCCGTTCGACATCAAGATCAGCAAAAAGCCGGACGAGCCGCTGGACGCGGGGTCGCGCATCTTCTACACCAAGTTCGGTTACTCGTTTCCGCTGGCTTACGAGATGGACAAGCTCATCAGCTATCAGGACGGGCAGGCGCTGGACGTGGCGCTGGACGATCCAAACCTGTTGTTCATCTCGTTTTCGCGCGTGAAGGAAAAGGATTTCAGGTTCCAGGGCGACAAGCCGAACGTGCCGCCGGAATACGCCTATCCCATGACCGTGTTGGAACGCTTGGGCACCCTGGGGACGTATGTGCAGATCGTCGCCAATTTTAAAGTGTGGTTCGATTCCACGCAAACCTCGATCCTCGTTACCGGCGCGCCGGACTTATACGAGTATGGACTGCAGGGCGGCTCCGGCCTGATGACCCGCAGTCACGCTTCCGACAAGATTCCCGCGTATGCCGCATCGACCAAAGAAGCGTGGCAGGAAGGGCTCAGCTTCAACTTCGTCAACATTCACCTGACCCTCAGCCCCGGCTGTGAAAGCGCCACGGTCCCGCACAACACCCCACTGTTCACCGTCTACCCCGTCCACAACCGGCAGAACTTCAAGTTCGTCGACAAATACAAGATGAAGTAAGGCCGGCCCCCTTCGCCGGAAGCTCCCATATTCATTGAAGTTCCACGCCTTTGCGTTAAATTTCTCCCAACTTTTTAAAACTTCTGCCCTATATTATGAAGGTAGGGAGGAACCCCTTTCACCCGTCCCCAAGGAGACCACCATGGCGGCCATGAACAAACATCGCTTGCCGTTCGCCATCCAGGATTTGATCCGCATGCTGGAGGAAGCGAAGAACCTCACCCCGCGCATGGCGCGCGAACTTTTACTGTCGGCCAACCTGCAGGCGGAAGACCTCGAGCCCTGGGCCGATCTCGAGCATCCCATCCGCGACAGCTACGGACGCAAACTCATTTTCGACGGCGGCTATTTTGAAATGATGGCCATGTCGTGGACGCCGGGCGATGTCTCCGCCATTCACGATCACGGTTACACCGAGTGGGGCGCGGTGCAGGTGTTCGGTCCGGCAGAGCACGCGGTATTCCTGGAACAGGACGGCGACCTGACCACCCTGTCGCGCGCCGAGGTCAAACCGGGCGAGGTGATGGCGGTGGGTCACCAACTGGTGCACCAGCTGGGCAATCCCTCCAACACGAATTTCATGAGCTTCCACATGTACGGATGCTATGGCCGGTCCAAGGGCGGGGTTACCGCCGACGCGCGCATCTTCGACCTTGAGGAAGGCTCGATCCAGCGCACCGACGGCGGCGTGTTCTTCGCCATGCCGGAGAACCAGATCAAGCGCCGCGAACCGGGACCGCATCCGGATTACCTGACTTGGCTCCGCAATGTCATCGAACTTAAAAACCGCATCGACCGCATCAAGCGGCATAAAACGGAACTGCCCGCCGACCTGGAACAACGGGATGCTGGAATCATTGAACAACTGAGCGACACCGTTAACTGGCAGAGGTTTGTCAATGACCTGTTCCCGCACGTCGATCCGCAAACCGGCCACATGAAAGACATGGGCTACTGGCGGTTACTGCGTAACGAACTGATCGCCGCCGCCAGGGTGCAGAAGTCCATCCTCTTTCCCGGCGACGAAGGCGACCCGTTTTACACCTATGCCGAGTTGTACGACGACGTTGTCGGCCAGCCCTGCCTCGACGAGTTCATTGCGA
>JAOUPX010000170.1 GCA_029879645.1 Nitrospinota bacterium | reverse complement strand
AACGGAGATGGGTGACTCCGCCTCAATGACCGTTGCGGTTGGATTAGTTTGGGTTATGGTGTGACGGAGTTTGTCCACTTCCGCCGCTTCCGCTGTGTCCACTTTGTTAATGATGATCACCTGTGCGCGGCGCAGGTTGGTTTCGCCGGGATGATAACGTGTTTCATGACCGGCGCGATGAGGATCGGTCACCACGATTTCCAGATCGGAAACATAAAACGGAAGATCATTGTTGCCGCCGTCCCACAGAATGATTTCCGCTTCCTGCTCGGCTTCTCTCAGGATGGCTTCGTAATCGACCCCGGCATACACCACTCCACCCATGGCGATGTAGGGTTCGTACTCCTCCATCTCCTCGATGGTGCAATCGTGTTTTTTGAGGTCGTCCAGAGCGGCGAACCGTTGCGATTTCTGTTTGGCCAGATTGCCGTAGGGCATGGCGTGGCGGATGGCGACGGCCTGCTTGCCTGCGGCTTTCAAAATCTGCATGACTTTTCGCGTGGTCTGGGATTTGCCGCAACCGGTGCGGATGGCACACACGGAGATGACGGGCTTGGAGGATTTCAGCATGGTGCTGTCGGGACCCATCAGCCAGAAATCCGATCCCGCCGCCATTACCGCTGAAGCCTTGTGCATGACCGCTTCGTGCGTCACATCGCTGTAGGCGAAGATCACCCGATTCACCCGGTGCTTTTTTATCAGCTCGGTTAATTCTCCTTCCGGGTGGATGGGGATGCCGCTGGGGTACAGATCGCCGGACAGGCTGGCCGGGTATAATTTGTCGTCGATGCCCGGTATCTGCGTGGCGGTGAAAGCGACGACGTCGTACTCGGGATTGCTCCGGAACGCTACATTGAAGTTGTGAAAGTCGCGTCCCGCCGCTCCCATGATGATGACTTTGATTCTGTCCATAAGAGAAACCTCCATCCGCATTCTATTTTATACCGATTGGAGAAATATGGAAGGGGGAGGCCCGCGTAACGTTGGACCCAATTTCGGTGAAGCACAACTGCGCTATTCAATCACTGGTTTCGCCCAAAGACCTTTATTTGCCGGGATGCGCCAGTTGCTGGAAGACTTGTTTGGCGGCCGGACTGTCCCACTGGCGCGCGCCTGAAATGAATCCCTGCAGTGTTCCATCGGCATCGACCAGGTAGCTGGTGGGCAGGCCGCGGATGTAGTAGGACTTTTGGGCCTTCCGGCCCTTATCCAGCAAAATCGGGAAAGACAGGTTGAATTGTTTGGCAAACTCATGAACCCGGTCAATATTGAACCGATCGATCGAAATGGCGATGATTTGTATTTCCCCGTTTTTGCTTGAGGCGTCGTGCAGTCTCTGCATGGAAGGCAGTTCCTGTTTACAGGGACCGCACCAGGTGGCCCAGAAGTTAATGAGAACCGGCTTCCCTTTGAATTGCGCCAGGTTGACTTCATTTCCGTTGATATCTTTTAAAACAAAATCGGGTGCCGGTTTGGAAGTCTGAGGACGGGCCACCCCCATTTGCTCGAACGGATCCGCCCAGGCTGATAGAGGAGAAGAACTCAAGCCCATCAGCAGGCATATCGACAATAGGTATTTCCAAATTTTTATATAAATTTTCATATCAATCCTGTCGTGCGTTTCGGTGAAGGTATGCCCTGATCGTTTCCATGTCCTGCCGCTCAATGGAGATTTCCCGGTTTTTCATATGGCCCTCCATGAGTTTCAGGTAATGATCCCATTCCCGGGTGTTGTGACGCCGGGGATGCGGCCAACTGTGGCACACCGTGCATTTATTGCGGAACAGGGCCACGTCCGGCGAACCTTCCTCCGGCAGTGACCCGGCGGCGCAACTTCCCAGGAATGTAACCACTCCCATGAAGAGGGCCGCCCGCCAATATTTTTTCTCAAAGCTCCTGGCCATTAAAACCCCAGTTCCTTCGGAGGTTCCGTGCCCGTATGACGGCGGCTGTGTTTAGTGGGCAGTTCGATATACCAGCTCAGCATAACCCGAAAGTCTTCTTTCAACTGCGGTCCGCGGAGGTCCTGGTAAACGGGGACCGAACCGGTGAGCTCAAGGACATTCATAGGTAACGGTTGCCACTGTATACCGGCGGTGACGGACAGTTTCTTGCCTCCGTAGTTGGCCGGATCGAACAGGGGGCTTGCGAAGGGAAGGGCGGGATTGGACATCATATGTCCCTGCCCTAACCGGCCCGCGTCCGGCTCGTCGCTGTATCGGTCTTCCCACATACCGTTCAACTGCAGATGAACGACCGATGTTTCATGGAACTGGTACAGGCCGTAGAGATCCAGGCGGAATTCATCTCCCTGCTGATAGCCGCGGTTGTTGTCGTAGACCCGGGCCGTGTACAAGGCGGTGGCGCCGTACCACCACGGATCCTGGGAGGCTTGATACGCCAGCCCGATCATCGGATCAAAGGTGCCGCTTCCCATCTGCATTTTGAAGGGTAGAAGGGTACCGTTCTGATTGGCGACCGGGCTGTTCCTGAATTTTTTGTCGATGCTTCCTGACGGGAGGGACACTCCGAATAGCGCCGAAAACTGATCCTTGGGAGCCAGGTGGTCATCAATATACAAGCGGTATTTCCCGAGCAGTTTGATATCGCCCATTCCCCGCGACTCCATGGTGAACCCGGCCTCACCTGTCATGCCCTGCAACATGCCGCCGAATTCCATCTGCATGCGGTTGAATTTATAACTGGTCATGGCCATCAGCGCGAAATCGTCCGTAAACGAATAAGCGCCTCCCAGCATGGTCATGTGCATTTGCATGGCCGAGGGGACGGCCATAAACGATCCCGGCCCGGTTAGCAGGGAACCTTCGGATAGATTGGTGGTTCCGCTCCGCATGGGGCCCATCGACATGATCATCTGGCTCAATTTGAAACGGAATTCCTTCGGTTCGGGAATCCCCGCACCCGGAATGTTCAGGGGCATGTTGCCGCCGCAGTGGGCGCAGCACAGTCCCAGATAAGCCAGTGAAGCGGAGGGGACAACAAGCCCGGAGACCAATAAAAATATCAATGCCTGAACCGGGCGTTTCAAGAAGACAGCAATAAGATTGTGATGAAGGATTTTCATAAACCCGTCGACCTTTCAAGAAGATTGAGATAAGCCTGAAAACATCCACACCCGACAACCATGACGAACAGGATGTCACGCGATGGAGGAGGGCGCGGTTCTTCAGAATTTGAATTAAAAGGAATCGATCAGGCGGGTCGAGGGGGTTTTTCCAGAGGGTCGAAATGGGGAGCGGGTAAAAGCACTCTTATTGAGGTCAAAGATCGTTTCTCGATGGAAGCTGAAACGCTTCCAACAGATGGGCATAGGAATACCGTTTTAGGCCATTGGATTTGAACGAGAGTCCCGTTGGGGGAATCTCCGCAGTCTGCCTTGAACTCAGTTTGCAGGGGCCGGACCCGCTGGGTGTGCGGGCAAATCAACTGCGCGGCGTGGAGATGCCCTTTGAGCTGACAATGCAGGGTTTTTTCTGCTTTGGGGGCATCAAAGGGGGACTGGGCATGTAAGTCCGCATGGGACGGATGCGCCACCGCACCGATGGGAATCGCCAGGATTCCCCATGCCACAATCAGTCCTAAAATAATGCCAACGCGATTCATGAGAATCCAAGTTTAATAGATATATAGGCACTTATACCTATTCCTGCCCACTTAAGTCAAGGAGAGCTTCATCCTATAGTGAGGAGATTCTTTCCGGGTTTATTCCATTTTTTTGTGGGAATTTGGCGGAAAGTGCCAGCGGGCGATCCGGCAGGCGAGGGCCCGCGTGGCCCGATGAAAGAAATTTTCCGGACCGGGAACGGGCTGGACGTGGATGAACCGCATGCCGGCATCAACGGCCCCTCCGTCGGTGATATAGTTGTCGCCGACCATGCACACCGATTCCGGGTCGTTCAGTTTCAGGTATTGTTTCATGGCAATTTCGAAGCCGCGCGGGTCGGGTTTCGG
The DNA here is from genome assembly GCA_029879645.1 of Nitrospinota bacterium. Classification (GTDB taxonomy): domain Bacteria; phylum Nitrospinota; class Nitrospinia; order Nitrospinales; family Nitrospinaceae; genus SZUA-226. The sequence continues at coordinate 389 of JAOUPX010000170.1, read as the reverse complement.
CGGCACCTCGGTGACCACGGCCACCCCCTCGAATGCTTCGAAGCGGTCCTCCATGGCATTGGTATAGATCGCCACACGCAGGCCATTTTCAACCATTTTGTGGACATGCTTGCGGACCGGTTCGGAGAACACCCGGGTGTGATGCGGCCCCAGCGTCCCGTCAGCGTCCAATAGAACCCCCTTTATGCCGTTCGCGACCAAATCCTCGATTGAAATATCCTCAAATCTCTGGACCGCCTGATAAGTCCTCAACGATCCCGGAAAAAAGGGCAGGGAAAGGAATCGCAGTATTTTGACCCATTTCAGGCCTTCGCGGGGATTGGTTTTACCGGTCGACTTCATGGTGCATGAACCTCGGGGACAGGGGAAGCAGACAACCTCATCAATTA
>JAOUPX010000168.1 GCA_029879645.1 Nitrospinota bacterium | reverse complement strand
GAAAAATGTTTCTCCCGGACAGATGTTCTGGATCATCAAAAACGGATCCAAAGGCACCGGGATGGTGGCCCATGGCAAAAACCTGAGCGACAAACAGATCTGGGATGTCGTGAAATATATCGATACCCAGTTCGTTAAACGATAACCCAATTATTTTTTTCCTTTTGAGGAGGTATCTATCATGAAAACTATGACTCGATTTGCTGCACTTATGCTCTGCCTGACCTTATTGGCTGCCCAGGAGGGTCTGGCAAAATCAAAAGCGTACGAAGTGACATCCGTTACCAATGGAGGCAGTCTTTCCGGATCCGTCCTCTTCAAGGGGACCGTCCCGGCGCCGATTCTTGAAGATTTAAATAAGGGAAAGAATGCGGAATTCTGCAGCCAGCATCCGGATACCAAAGAGGGAGGCATCCGCCCGCGCTACAAAGTAGTTGTAACAGATGGCAAGCTTAAGGATACCGTGGTGTTTATCGAAAACATTGAAAAGGGAAAGGACTGGTCTTCTCAAACCACCCAATTCGATTTTAAAAACTGCGACATTTTCCCCAAAGTCAGTGTCGTTCGCAAAACTCCTAAAGGAATGAATACGGGTCTTGTGCAAATCACTAATCACGATCCGGATATTCTCCATAATCCACATGGATATTCCAAAGTGGGAGCCAATTCCAAAACTCTGTTTAATAAACCGCTTCCCAGCAAAGGCGATGTTGCCGATGTAACCAAAAACATGAATCGGTTTAAAACACAAAAAGACAAGCATTTCTTTCTGCAGTGCGATCAGCACAATTTTATGGAAGCGGATGCCAGAATTATCTGGAACCCCTACTATTCTGTCTCGGCCAAGGACGGGATGTTCCAAATCGATCAGATTCCAGCCGGAACCTACCGAATAACAGCCTGGCATCCTTATGTCGGTGAAGTGAGTCAGGAGGTAACAATTGAATCCGGCAAAAAAGCTCAGTTGGATTTTCAACTGACCGCGAAGTAAATACTTTTTCTTTAATATTGATGGCGGCACCGGATTCTCTCCGGTGCCGCTATTTTTTTCCACACAGTTGTCCTCCTCCGATATCCCCGGTTGAATCCTCCCGGCTTTAAGAGTATAAAAAGAGCTCCTGGGCCGGGCAGGCCTTACCGTTCACCTCGGGGAGCAGGAAGATGGCATTCTCATGGATCCGCATGGCATTGGGTTTCGCTTCCCTGTTATTTTTCCTTTCCTGCACTTCTTCCGAAAATCCCGACACCGCTTCCTCAAGAATCAACCAGCAAAAGCAGGTCGAGGAATTTGTTCAGGCGTCTCGACTGGGGCAATCGCACAAGATTATCCTGATGCTGGAAGACGGAATCTTAGACCGCCAAACCGCTCTGGATAAGGGCCTGATGGCCGCTTTGGAGGAAGGGCACACCGATCTGGCGGCATTTCTGCTCAACCGCGGCGCCGATCCCAACGCCAAGTCCAGCGAATCATTCACGGCTTTGATGGAAGCGGCTCTGATGGGTGATTTTCATCTGGTCACCCAATTGATGGAATTGGGAGCGGATCCCCATGCCATCGATAATGAGGGACGCACTCCACTGATGAGTGCCGTGGCCGGGGGAAATCTGGATGCGGTGGATTTGATCTTGAGCAAACAACCAAAAGTAAATACACAGGACAAGGCGGGATTCACCACCTTGATGTGGTCCGCTACCGGCAACCATCCCGGTATCGTCGAGCGCTTGATCGAAAATGGCGCAAATGTCAACACACGCGATCCCAACGGCTACTCGGCTCTCTGGCTGGCAACTCTTCGCGAAAATATTGAAACCGCCCGGCTCCTGGTAGAAAAAGGCGCCAAACTCAACCTGATCAACAAAGACGGATTCTGCCTGTTGATCGATGCCGCTGTGGGAAACAATTCGGAAATACTCCGTATGTTTCTTGATGCGGAGGCCAATTTTGATATCAAAGATAAACAAGGACGTACCGCATTGATCGAAGCCCTGCATCGCGGCCCCGATGCCTCTGTAAAGTTACTCCTGGAGCGGAAAGCGGATATCCAGCACAGGGATCGCGAAGGAAACACGGCATTGATGGCGGCGGTCGCCCGCGGAGATATCGAAATTCTCAAATCTCTGTTAAATTTAAAACCTGATCTGGATGTCACCAACCGAATTGGCCGCACGGCACTGAACGATGCCGCCCGGCTGGGAAACCTGCCTGTCGTTACTCTTCTCTTGAAACACGGCGCCGATCCCAACATAAGGGACCGGCAGGGAGTCACCCCACTCAACAGCGCCGCTGGAAGAGGCGACATGGAGATGGTGAAACTGCTATTAAAAAGCGGAGCATCCCTTAAAATCGATCAAGGCAAAGGATTTAATCCACTCAACAGCGCCGCGTTTGGAGGCAATCTGGAGATCGTCCAGTTATTTTTAAATAATGGAGCGGATATCAACGAACCGGATGCGCACGGGATGACACCGCTGATCAGCGCCGCCTTCGGCAATAATATTGAAATCGTCCGCCTCCTGATCGAGAAAGGGGCGGATGTCAACGCCCGCACCCGTAGAGGATGGACCGCGCTGATGAGCGCCGCTTTTGAAGGCAATCTGATAATCGTGGAATTGTTGATTGAAAAGGGAGCCAACCTGAACGCCGTCACCCGCGACGGATGGACCGCGTACCGAAGCGCGGAAATGGGTGGCCATACCCGCATCGCCCGCCTGCTTTCCCCCGATGAAGTCCCCCTCCAGAATGAAGAGAGTCTGCGATAAATTTTAAAAATTATTTCGGGGCATCTTGCGCACAACGAAAACCGAAGTTGGAATTGCGTACATAAGGATCCGACCAATACCGGGTAGCCGTGGTGAGATGCCGATCGCTGGAATACCAGGACCCGCCTCGCAGCCCCTTCTCCTCTCCGGCCTCAGGACCCTTCGGATTTTTATCGGGACTTCGCTCATAATATTCTTTGTCGTACCAGTCCCCCACCCATTCCCAGACATTACCGGAGGTATCGTATACTCCGTACGCATTCGGCTTTCGGGTTCCAACGGGATGGGTCTTCTCCACCGAGTTGTCATCAAACCAGGCATATTCCGCATTCATGTCTTCCCCCCAGAAATACAGCGACTGGGTTCCGCCGCGCGCGGCTTTTTCCCATTCGGCTTCGGTGGGCAGGCGCTTCCCGAGTTTGGCGCAATAGGCTTTCGCCTCGTACCAGGTAACCTGATCTACGGGATGGTTCTTGCCAATGAACTTTGACGGATTGGCGCCGCGCAGTCGTTCGTAATCCTGCTGAGTCACTTCCCGTTGGTCGATAAAAAAACCATCCAGATAAACCGTATGAGGGGTTTTATTGCTCGCCCCTTGCAAACCCATGACGTATTCCCCCGAAGGTATCCACGCCATTCCTTCCGGGGGTTGTGCGGACGACTCCCCGGCGGCAACGGAAACCACACACAGGGAAAACACGATTAACATTCCAAAAACCGACGTTTTTTGACGTTCAAAAAATTTTTTCATATATGCTTCCAATACCTTTTCGTCGTTCAAATAAAATTATTTTTATTTTCATTACATCCGGGTTATTTTCTTAATATGCTAAACCGTATATTATCATAGGTAACACGAGTTCCTGCAAACCTGCAGGCCCGCTCACGAGGAAGCGAGACACTCACATGTCCTTTTGGAATTGGCTTGGATCCGGAAAACTGAAAGAGTTTGAAGACAAGGCCCGGCGCGAACCGGAGAACCCCGAATGGCAGTTCAAACTGGGTGCGGAATACGAGCGTCGGGGGCAGTATCCCCAGGCTATCGAAGCCTTCCACCGGGCCCTGAAGCTGAACCCACGGTCGGCTGAAACCCATTTCAATCTTGGGGTGCTGTATGAGTCCGATCAAAACGGCAGGCAGGCCATCTTTCATATGGTGCAGGCAGGCAATTTGTTTTCCGAACGCAACGATGCAGAGAATAAGGATAAAGCCCGCAAGAAACTCAAAGGATATTACAAAAAATTTGATTTCCAGCCCGGCAAGCCCCCGCCACCTGCCTGAAACCCTCTCCTTTTCAAGTCCCCTCCCCTTTTGGAATACAATTGCCTCCTTTAAAATTTGTGTTAACCTGAGATTACTCCCTGCTTATTCAAAGCATACTATTTTTAGGCGCTATTGATGAAAATTTGCCTGATAGAACCTTCCAAATTTGTTTCGCTGACTAATTTCGTTTCGACGATCAGCATGCCGCCAATCGGTTTGGCCTATATCGCCGCCGCCATACGCGATGCGGGGCATGAAGTTACGGTAGTCGACGGTCCCGGGTCAGCCCCCCGAAATTTTTTTGATTTCAAGGGAGTTCGCGTGCGGGGCTTGACCAAAGAGGAAATCGTAGAGCGCATTCCGGA
>JAOUPX010000167.1 GCA_029879645.1 Nitrospinota bacterium | reverse complement strand
GAAGGTGAAAGTAGGGTTGTTAGAAGTCATTGAGTAGCGGATCATTGTGACCCCTGTCTAGGGACAAGATTACAAGCGATTTTTTTTGACGGACCAGCCAACCTTATGGTTGGTTTTTTTTTGCCTCTATCTGGCCTGCAGAAACCCTTCCAAGGACCCCAACCCAGTAAAAACCGGCGATGCACTACCGGAGTATCCGGAACAGGCATTGCCAATAGTAGCAAATGGAGTATTTTTATGTCAGTAGGTAAAGTAAAGTGGTTTAACGAAAGCAAAGGTTATGGTTTTATTGAATCCGAAAACGGAACGGACCTGTTCGTTCATTTCTCGGAAATCCAAGGAGACGGTTTCAAAACCCTCCACGAAGGCCAGAACGTTGAGTTCGAAGAAACCATGGGCCAAAAGGGTCCGCAGGCCTCGAAGGTCGTACCTAAGTAAACGGTTGTTCAATCGTTATCCGGCAGGGCTTACGCCCTGCCGGAGTTTTTAATTTTTGACAGGTGATTTACACACCGGAAGGAGAGGATATATCATGCATGAAGTTCGGGTTTATGATAGTTCGGGGACCTTAAAGAAAGTTATCTCCGAAAAAACCTTGAAAGCAAGAGCCGACCGGCAAATCCTGTTCCCAGGAGGTTACTCCAAAAGCAAAAAGAAGGCAGAACCTCAGCCTCCTCTCCCCGATAGCAAGAATAATCAAGCCAATTCGGCCTGACTCACGATATCCGATGACCGCGTGGGAACAATACCCCGCGGTCATCGGTCAATTTCAACAACACCTGGAATCTTCAATTCCGCAGAACTCCTTGCAGGCTTTCATCAAGTCCTGAAAGGCTTTCCTCTTTTCCGGATCCTTCGGCATCACCTCGATGCAGATGCCTTTCTCCGTTTCTTCGACTTTGAATTCCAGTGTGTCTTTAATTTTCCTCGGTTGCCAAGGCCCCACGCATAAATACCTGGGTCCCCCGGGGTGGTAAGACCGCCTACTTTTTGGGCTGGGAGAACACCAGGAAATGCTGGCGGGGCAGGAAGCCGTGGGTTTTATCCAGTCCGTACCCCGCCGCTTTGAATTCCTGAAGCAAGACCCGCTGTTCGGTGTAGTGGCGAAACATCCCTTTTCTGAAATCGATAATCGCCACCCGACCGCCCGGCTTGAGATAGCGCGCGGCGTTTTGAAAATAGGCGGTTCGGTCTTTCAGATGATGATAGGCGTTGACTGAAAAAATGAGGTCCACTTTATCAGGAATCAATGGATCGTGTTCCACCGCCAGCACGGTCTGCACATTGTCAACCTGCTTCTCCACCGACTGCTTGTCGATGCTGGCATTCATTTCCTTATTGATATCTATGGCGTACACCTTGCCGGAATCCCCAACCGCCTCGGCCAGGCGGAAAGTGAAGTAGCCGGTGCCGGATCCCAGGTCCGCCACCTTCATCCCCGGTTCCAATTTGAGAGCCTTGACCACCTTATCGGGATACTGCCAGGTGTAGCGGTCCGGTTCCTGATAGCGGAGATGGGCGCCCTCCTCCGTTCCGGCGTGTTTGTGCTGATGCCCAACGGAGTGTGCGGGCGGGCCTTCGACAAAACATCCCGACAGGGTCAGTGTCCCGAAAAGCAGAAACGCCCAGGCCCGGCGCCAAAGTTGTTTCCTTGACGAAAGTATATGCGGTGTCCTCATTGGATTTCCTTCTTGGATGATAGTGGAAGCGCTCTTTACCCGACCTATTTATTTGAATTTCCCGATCAGCCAGAACAACCCGGAGAGCACGACGCTGATCAGAATACAGGTGGTGATGGGAAAATAAAAATTGAAATTGTCGCGGCGGATAACGATATCTCCCGGAAGTTTACCGAGGCCGAGCTTGCTGAGGTAAGGCCATAACAGGCCGATCACCACCAGCGCGACTCCCAGGACAATCAATATCCGTTGCGTCATGGAAAACTCCTTCATGCCCGCAAAATTTTCTCACAGAATTGGCAGGATTCAAAATCGGAAACCAGCCTTCAGTTGATACCGTAATTTTTAGGGTAGTAGGCAGGTTGCTTCAGATAATAGTGCTGTTCCAGGTATTCGAAATAAAACTGAATCACTCCGTTCTGAAACGTGGGGAACGAGGTCCATCCCCCGTGGCCGAGGGCGTATCCCAGAAACATGAAATAACGGACAATGCGGTTGGGGATCATATAAAATTAAACCTGAGAAAAAGTTTCATCGGCCTCCCAATGTATACCTCCCTTCCCGCGCCGTCAAAATTATATTTCACGGATGGGAAAAACCCGGCAAAACCCACTGCCACGACAGTCAAAATTTCCACATTTTATGATATTTCAACCGCTAAGGATGGAAGCCGGTTTTACAGAGCAATTCGGGGAGGCCCGCAACTCATCATATTTAATGCTCTTGAGGGATCACCCAAAAATCGGAGCCCCGCGTGGCACGCCTTTTGCTTTACAAATCAGTAATTTACAAGACAACTGAGGAGATCACAACATGCCTGATCTGAGACTGAAGCCTGAAAAAGTGGACTACGGTGATTTGAGCGAGCATCTGGATCAACAGTCCAGACTGTACGAACGCAATCTTCATATCAAAAATTCCCTGCGCATGCAGGAGCTTTTGAACGAAGAGTCGTTTCGCAAATGGAAAAAACTGCGTTTCGGCGGACAGAATCCTCCGGCAGACAGGGAACTGGTCAACGGTTTCAACTCCGGACCGAAATACTGATCGAAGGCGGGAAGAATATTGAGCGGGATTATCCGGCGATGCCGCGCGCCATCCACACGCCCCAGGCCATGAGGAGGCCGCCGCTCACCCGCGCCGTCCATACTCCCGCCGGCAGAATCTTCTCCAGCAGAACGAACACCGCAATGACGGCCACCCACGCCAGATTCATCACTCCCATCACAAACAGCAGAGCCATCAACACCCAACAGCAACCCAGGCAATAGAGTCCGTGTTCCCATCCCATGCGCAGCGCGCCATTAACCCCTTCCCGCCAATGACTCATGACGAAAGACAACGGCGACTGGCAATGCTCGAGGCAGGTGCGTTTCAGGGGAGCCCATTGATAAGCCCCCGCGGCGATTAGCAGGACTCCGTTTAATATTGGACTTTTGCTGACCATCATCGGCGACAGCAGAGCCAGAGTATGCAGGCCCCATTGCAAACCGGCGGCCAGGGCGCTGAACGCCGTCCATACCAGCAGGTAGCCGCTGACGAACACGAAGGTGGAAACCATGCGGCCCGACTGCTCGAATTTTTTACGGTTGATAGTGGCAAAGGTGAGAATCAACGGAGCGGCGGAGGGAATCATCATCCCCACCATCATGATGGCCCACATAATGAACAGCATGAACCAGTCGCCCCACCCCCACGCGTGCATCATGGAGGCGGACATATCCATGGCCGCCATATCTGCGGCCATATCGAACAGGTACCACCAGGCCAGGGCGGTGAGCAGGAACAATCCCCCCGCCACCACTGCCCGGTCGCGCTTCAACAGGGCTTCCAGCGGTGTGGACTCGTTCATGGATGGAATTAAACGATTCGAAGTTTAAGAATGAACCAGGCCGTTGGACGTGTGCTCGACATAGCACAGGGCGCTGTGCCCATTGGGCCAGTCGAACTGGAGTTCGCCCAGCCCCTTATTGACTTCGGCGCAGGCCGTTTCCGCCATATGGTATTCGAACCCTTCCGGCATGATCGTTTGAATACGGTGATCCGCTCCGGTCACCGGATTTTTGATGGGATTGGTCACCGTTTCCAGAACCCCGGGAATCGCCACCCGCGCGGTGCGCTTTTCCTGATCAAACTCGAATTCGATGGGAAGAAATTTCGGCTCCAGAATTTTAGTGACGATCATGCTGACGATCTGAAAGAAAGTGCCTTCGACCTGTTCCTGTCCGCTGAGGATAGTGAGAATGGCGTTGCGTTGCTCGTCCGTGGCTTTTTCATCCACCACCGGCAGAAAGGTACCGTTGCCCTCGTGCAGGGGTCCCGGCCAGGTATAGGTTCCGGCCCAAACCACACCGTCCAGTTTGACATCCTTGAAATATCCCTCTTCAATCTTCATACCCACCATGCCTTCGCAGACCGTCTTGGTCGGACGAGAATTGAAGTCGCAGGGACAACCAAAGTCACAACTGCAGTTTTTGAGCCATTGGCCCTTCATTTTCCAAACCGGATCTGCCATGACATTCTCCTCGCTACGGGGAACTGGAATAATTGATAATGATAACAAAAATCGAGCAGACAGGCAAGACGGCCCAGATCCGCCTTAACCGGATACCGGGCGGAGGGTGATGCGCTCCTCCTTATAAGGAGGTATTTGCATAAGAATTTCCCCCTCCTGCTAAAGGAGGGGCAGGGGGTGGTTGATGACCATTCCTTATTCTGTAGTTGCCCGATTTATCTGGCGGATTTGAAAGACGCCTCATAAATGAGGCGACTACTAAACTAATATTCAAAGTTAGGAAAAGTTCTCCCTGCAAA
>JAOUPX010000082.1 GCA_029879645.1 Nitrospinota bacterium | reverse complement strand
GTGGCCGAGTCCAGCCCTCCGCTCAACAGCACTACTGCCTTTTTATTCATAATGTTAATATCCCTTGGAAGTTAGCGATTGCTATTATATACTACGCTGTTTACAATACCCTAAAATTTGTAAAATCAGGGTTTTCCCGACTATGTTCGATAGTTTATCCAATCGCCTTGAGGCGATTTATAAAAAATTAAAAGGCCGCGGCAAGCTGAAAGAAGCCGACGTCGACGAAGCTCTGCGCGAAATCCGCGTGGCTTTGATTGAGGCGGATGTCAGCCTGCCCGTCATCAAGGATTTTCTCGCCGGCGTGCGGGAGAAGTCCATCGGCCACGAGGTGTTGCAGAGTCTGACTCCCGGCCACCAGATGGTCAAGATCGTCAATGACGAACTGGAACGGTTGCTCGGCGGCGAAGTCAGTGAAATCAAGTTTTCCGACAAGCCGCCCACGATCATCATGATGGTCGGTCTGCAGGGTTCGGGTAAGACCACAACGGTCGGCAAGCTGGCCAAAAAATTCAAGAAGGATGGCAAGAACTGTCTGTTGGTTCCAGCCGACGTGTATCGTCCGGCGGCTATCGAACAGTTGAACGTATTGGGCAAAGATCTCGGGATTGACGTCTACCAGGCAGGAGACGATAAGGACCCGGTCAGTATATGCACCAAGGCCGTGAAACAGGCGCGGGATCAACTGCGAACGGTGGTGATCCTCGATACGGCGGGCCGTCAGCATATCGACGATGCGCTGATGGACGAGATCAAAGCCATCAAGAAAAAGATCGAGCCGCACGAGGTGTTGTTTGTCGCCGACTCGATGATGGGTCAGGAAGCGGTGAATGTGTCGAAGGCCTTCCACGACGCGGTGGGAATCGACGGCGTGGTGCTGACCAAGATGGACGGCGATGCGCGCGGCGGTGCGGCTTTGTCGATTAAGACCGTTACCGGTCAGCCCATCAAGTTTATCGGCGTTGGCGAGAAACTGGACGCTCTTGAGCCGTTTTATCCCGACCGCATTGTGTCGCGTATTCTCGGCATGGGTGACGTGCTGACCCTGGTTGACAAGGCGCAGGAAACCTTCGAGCAGGAAGAGCAGGCAAAGCTTGAGAAAAAATTAAAGAAGAACGCCTTCGATCTGGACGATTTCCGCGATCAATTGCGGCAGATGCGCAAGATGGGTTCGATTCAGGATTTATTGAGCATGGTGCCGGGCGCAGGCAAGATGTTGAAGGGCGTCAAGGTGGACGAAGGCGCGTTTACCCGTATCGAGGCGATCATCAATTCGATGACGCCGCACGAAAGGACGCACCATAACGTCATCAACGGCAGTCGCAAAAAGCGCATTGCCAACGGAAGCGGGACCACCGTCAACGAAATCAACAAGCTGTTAAAACAGTTTTCGCAGATGAAAAAGATGATGAAAAAAATGTCATCGAACAATTTCCGGGGTCTCAATCTGGGAAGTTTGATGGGAGGAAGAGGTAGGTCCTTCTGAACCGGGTGAGACTTTATAATTTATAGCAGTTATTTTTACTATTAACACAGGAGGCAGCATTGGCAGTAGTTATTCGATTGAGCAGACGAGGAGCAAAAAAGAGACCCTTCTATAGGGTGGTTGCGACTGATTCACGATCTCCGAGAGACGGTAAGTTTCTCGAAGTGCTGGGCACCTATGATCCGTTGAAAGCTGAGGATCAATTTAAAATTGATGCCGATAAGGCGCAGAACTGGATTAAAAAGGGTGCGTTGCCTTCGCGGACCGTGACGTCGCTTTTGAAAAAAGCCGGAGTTACCGTATAGAGGACGGTGTCCTTTTGATCTTCGTGTCTCGAAACTAAGCCCTGTAAAAACGGTTGATCAGGCAGGCAGTAACAGCCGGGTTTGCGGGGGACCTGGGAGGTGTCGGGATGAAAGATCTGATTGACGTTATCGCGAAAGCACTGGTGGATTTTCCGGATCAGGTGGATATCAAGGAAGTCGAAGGAGAGAAAACCACAGTTCTGGAATTGAGAGTGGCCAAGGAAGATCTGGGTAAGGTAATCGGGAAACAGGGGAAAACTGCCCGGGCCATGCGTACCATTTTGAATGCAAACGCTACTAAATTGAAGAAGAGAGCGGTTTTGGAAATTATTGAATAATTCATGGATTGGGTTCCGGTTGGTGACATTACAAAAACCCATGGGTTGAAAGGCGAGGTCAAGCTGAGGCCTTTGGTAATCAATCCGGGTTTGGTTCAGGGAGCCCGTGGTGCCCGTATTGTGGGGGACGACGGGAATTCCGTTGAGACGGTTATTGAAAAAGTCCGCGGGCAGGGTGGCCGGTGGATCGTCAAGTTCAAGAATTTTAAAACGGTTGAAGAAGCCCAAACGCTGGTGGGCAGCTCTGTGGAGATATGCCGGGAGGATTTTCAACCCTTGCCGGAAGGTGAGTATTACTGGTTTCAGATTGAAGGCCTTCAGGTTTTTGATGAAGAGGGCCGGTATTACGGAACCGTGAACGAAATCATTTCCACCGGCAGTAACGACGTGTATGTGGTTCAGGATGGAGACAAAGAGCTCCTGCTTCCGATGATTGACTCCGTGGTCAAGTCCATTGACCTGAAGGAGGGCAAACTGATTTTTCATATCATCGAGGGATTGCTTGAAGACCATCCGGTTTGACATTATTTCGATTTTTCCCGGAATGTTCGAGTCCCCGTTTCGTGAAAGCCTGTTGAGCAAGGCGCAGGATAAAGGTATTGTCGAGATCAGGGCGCACGATCTCCGCGAATACACGCTGGACAAGCACGGACGGGTGGATGATACGCCTTACGGCGGCGGCGTGGGAATGGTGATGAACATTGAGCCCATCGACCGCGCCCTGGAAGCAGTCAAGAAAGACCGCCCTAAAGCGCACAGCATTTTGTTGTCGCCCGGCGGTTATCGCTTTGATCAGAAGAAAGCCTGGGAGCTTTCCTGCAAGGATGAAATCATTCTTGTTTGTGGGCGCTACGAAGGAGTCGACCAGCGGGTGACTGAGCTGGTCGATGAAGAGTTGTCGATAGGCGACTATGTGTTGAACGGTGGCGAAGTAGCCGCCATGGTCGTGGTGGAAGCCGTCGCCCGGCTGGTTCCCGGTGTGGTTGGGGACGAACAGTCGCTGGCGGAGGAATCCTTTTCCAACGAGATGCTGGAGTATCCGCAATATACGCGCCCGAGGGATTACAAGGGCCTTGTGGTGCCAGAGGTGCTGGTGTCCGGCGACCATAAGAAAATTGAAGATTGGAAGCGGCAGGCGGCGCTTAAAAAAACCGCTAAATACCGCCCTGATTTGTACGGTAAGATGAATCTGGACGGTTCCGAATAAACCTGATGAATACGGCACAGATTGACCGAATCAGCTCAAACGAATATTGACGTCGCGCTGGTTCATTTCCCGGTCTATAACAAGACGGGAGATATCGTCACCTCATCGGTGACCACTCTGGACGTGCATGACATCTCGCGGATATGCAGAACGTTTGCCGTGGGAACCTTTTATGTGGTCACACCGCTGGAGACGCAGCAAAAGCTGGTCCGGCGCATGATGGAGCATTGGTTGGAGGGGTATGGGTCGGAATATAACCCGACGCGGAAGGAAGCTTTTCTCACCACCCGGGTGGTGAACGTGTTGGATGATGTGGTGGCGGATATTACTGAACACCGGGGAGCGCGACCGCGAACCATCATCCCATCCGCCAAGCGATACCCGAAAAGCCGTTCGTATCAGGCAGCGCGGGTTGCGTTGAATGGGGATCATCCCCACCTGCTGGTTTTTGGGACAGGCTGGGGGTTGGAAAAAGGCATTGTAGAGCGGGCCGATATGATCTTGGCCCCGATAGAAGGGCTGAGTGGATACAACCATTTACCGGTCCGGGCCGCCGTAGCGATAATTCTTGATCGATTGCTGGGACGGGAAACGCTGGCCGAATAATTATTTTATTGAGAGTTTGGGCGGATATTGATATCATCCGCCCCTTTGAGTCGAAGGAGACGGGTTTCATGAATTTGCTGGATCAGATTGAACACAAGGAAATGAAGGAAGCAACTCCCGGAGTGCGTATCGGAGATACCGTTCGCGTGCATATTCGCATTGTCGAGGGAGCTAAAGAGCGTGTCCAGGTGGTGGAAGGAATCGTGATTAAAATGCGCGGTAGCCAGAATCGTAAAACCATCACCGTGCGAAAAGTATCTTTTGGTGTGGGTGTAGAGCGAATTTTCCCATTGCATTCGCCGCGCGTGGAAAAGGTGGAAGTCGTGAAACACGCCAAGGTCCGCCAGGCCAAGCTGTATTACCTGCGCGAACTGCGCGGTAAGGCGGCACGTTTGAAAGAAGTCCGTGCCCATACCCCCAAAACCAAGAAAAAATCTAAAAAGAAATCCAAAGCTAAAGCTGTGCCGGAGGCGGAAGCGTAACCTGTTTTCCGGTAATAAACGATTTTTTGCCCGGCCTCGTCATCGAGGCCGGGTTTTTTTTGTTTCAGTGAGAGTTGGCTGGTGGAAACGATTCCGGTAGAGGTGATTTGGCCGGCTCGGAGGACTTGTTGTTCATCTCCTGTATTTTTCTGCGGCTCAAAATATAAAGGAAGGATTGCCCCAGTCCGTGTTTCAGCGGATTGGTTCTGTAGGCCCGGTTGGCTTTGGGAAGCAGACGGCGAATGTCCTGCAGGCGCCGTGTGTCGACGGGGTGAAAGTGAATCAGCTCCGGTGGACGAGCTCCCTGTTGCATTTTGTCGACCCGGTTCCAGAATCGTTCAGCTTCCCCCGGATCGTAGCCGGCCTTTGCCATCAGCATCAATCCGAAATCATCAGCCTCAAACTCATGGTTCGGGTTGAAAGGCCCGACCCAGTTTTCAAGGGTTTCAATTCCCAAAGCTGATAAAAGCATATCTTTATTTTTGGAATTGGAAAGCCCTATGGGTGTGGTGCGGATTCCTGTTTCCATGACGGCGGCCAGGCGCTCGGAACGATGGCGGGCAATATCGTGAGCAATTTGATGGCTCATCAGCGCGGCCAGTCCCGCCTCGTTGGCGCATACGGGAAGAATTCCGGTATAGATGGCGACTTTTCCGCCGGGCAGGGCTATGGCGTTTTTCTTGCCGGATTCGATTAAATGGAATTCCCATTTCAGATTGGGAACAGGTGATACCGCCGCCAACTGCCGGCCCACCCGTTCGACAATGGTGATCAATTGTCCATCCAGCGACAGCGTTTCCTTTTGTATAATTTCACGAAAGGCTTCTTCTCCCAACACCACTTCCTGTTGCAACGGAATTTCTTCCGCGGTGGGTTGGGCGTCCGGATAACGCTTGGAATAGGGAAGTTTACCGCAACCGGAAAGTAGTGAAAATACCATAAAGATTGCGAGGATACGTTTAATTGACATGGACTGATTATAGAATTTGCCGTTAAGTATTTCAACGGACACTTTACGGTTGCCACCTTCAAATGAATAACATATGATCGACGCTAATGAGTATGCACATGCTGGACCACGAAAGGGAAGCCGAACAAAACGGATACCGTTCAGTGGCCGGGGTGGACGAAGCCGGACGCGGGCCTTTGGCGGGTCCCGTTGTGGCCGCCGCTGTGGTGTTGCCCAAAGAGGTCTCCCTGCCTGGTTTGCGCGATTCTAAAAAATTATCTCCAGCTTCCCGCGAGCAGTGGTTCGTGGAAATTAAGAACCGTTCTTTGGGGTGGAGTGTTGCGGTCGTCGATGAATCAACCATTGACGAAATCAACATTTTGCAGGCCACTTTGCTGGCGATGAAACAGGCGGTGGGACAACTGTCAGTCCTTCCCGACCTGTTATTGATCGACGGCAACCGGGGTATCGACAGCGGCATCGATCAGAAAACCATTGTCGGCGGAGATGACGCCAGTTTTTCCATCGCCGCCGCGTCGGTATTGGCCAAGGTGACGCGGGACCGGTTAATGGACCGGTATCACCAGCAGTACCCGGAATACGAATTTTCACGGCATAAAGGATATGGCACCCGTTTGCATCGGGAACGCATCCGGCAATATGGCCCGTGTCCTGTTCATCGAAAAACATTTAAAGGTGTGGCGGAATATTTGGACCGCCGCCCGTAAAAATATTGGGATTATAAAATGCTTTCAGCACTGAATAAAAAATGGATTTTAACCGATCCTGCAATTGAAACGGTCGAACGGCTCCGGGAAGGGATGGAGATTTCTCCTTTTCTTGCCAAACTGATGGTCAACCGCAATCTGGCCACACCCGATGCCGCCCGGTTTTTTCTGGATGGCCGGCTGGATATTGTCCATGACCCGTTTCTGATGAGGGGTATGGATGTTGCGGTCCGGCGCATCGTGCAAGCGATTCAAAACCGGGAAACCGTTACCGTATATGGCGATTACGACGTGGACGGGGTGACCTCCGCCGCTTTAATGATGCATTTCTTCAGGGAACTGGATGCCCCGTTCGACTTTTATCTGCCCAATCGCATGGAAGAGGGATATGGACTGAACGAACAGGCGCTGGATACCATCAAGGCGCGCGGCCACCGGCTGGTGATCACCGCAGATACCGGGGTGACCGCATTGTCCCAGGTTGCGTACGCCAATAAAATTGGCGTTGAGGTTATTGTGACCGACCATCATCAACTGGCGGAAGAGGGACTGCCTGATGCCCTGGCGGTATTGAACCCCCATCAACCATTATGCAATTACCCGTTCAAGTTTTTAAGCGGTGTCGGGATCGTGTTCAAGCTGGCCGCGGGTATTCGCCGGGGTTTGCTGGAGGCGGGCTGGGAGGCAGAGCGTCTGCCGAATCTTAAAAAACATCTCGATCTTTTCACTCTGGGTACCATTGCCGATATGGCGCCGCTGGTCGACGAAAACCACGTGCTCACCGCGCATGGTTTAGACGCTTTGCGCACCAGTGTTAAACCGGGAGTTATCGCCCTGAAGTCGGTGGCGGGGGTCGACGGCAAAGTCGATTCCTTTTCCGTCGGCTTCGGCATGGGACCCCGCCTGAATGCGGCCGGTAGATTGGGTCAACCCGACCGCGGTTTGCATCTTCTCGTTTCATCCGATCTCAATGAAGCCATGGAAATGGCGCAATCCCTTGATGAAATGAACGAGGAACGCAAGGAAACTCAAAAAGGATGCTACGAGGAAGCAGAGTATCTGCTCCAGCGGCAGGTGGATCTGGAAAATGAAAATGTCATTGTTCTGGCGTCGGAGAATTTTCACCAGGGAGTGATCGGTATCGTGGCATCCAAACTCGCCGAAAAGTTTTACCGGCCGGCTATTTTGATCGCTCTGGAAAATGGCGTTGGTAAAGGATCGGCGCGCAGCATTCCTGCATTCAATCTGGTCAAGGCCATGAATCAGTGCTCCGAGCACCTGCTTAAATTCGGGGGCCACGCCTATGCCGCCGGTCTGAATATTGAGGAAAGCCGTGTCGATGATTTCAGAAGAGCCATCAACCGGGTCGGAGATGAGTATCTCACGGAAGACCGTCTGGTCGCGGAGTTGACCATAGACGCCACCCTGACAATGCAGGATATTACCCAGGAGCGGTTTGCTGAAATTGAAGGCCTCGAACCGTTCGGGCAGATGAACAAGGTTCCGGTTTTTATTTCAAAAGAAGTTCGGGCACGCGATGTCAAATTTGTCGGGCAGGGGGAAAACCACGTGCGGTTCCGTGCGTTCCAGGGCAATCAGTTCCGGAACGTCATCGGATTCAACCTGGCCCGTGCGTTTCAATCGGTTGATCCCAACGAACCCCTGGATATCGTTTACGAACTGCGCCGCAACACCTGGGGCGGCAGGGACGCCATCGAAATCAAACTCCTCGATCTTCGCTCCAGCCAGTCGGAAGATTAGATTGAAAATTTCTACTCCGATCTCACGGATTCTTTGGGGTTGAGCCGTGTAGCCAGGCGGGCGGGATACAACCCGGCGGAGCAGGCAATGGCCCAGAACAGGATCACCGCCGCGAAAATAAAGCCGTAGGGAAAGTGGACGAGGATGGTCCAGCCAAAGGATTGCTTGTTGATCACGAAGATCAGAATGTAAGAAACCACGATTCCCGCCACCAGCCCGTAAGCCGAACCGATGACCCCCAGCAGGCCCGCCTCAATCAGGATCATTTTTTTGACCTGCTCTTTAAACGCCCCGATGAACCGCAGGATACCGATCTCCCGACGCCGTTCGATAATCAAAGAGATCAGCGTATTGAACAATCCCAGCACCGCCACGCCGATGCCGATAATCTCCAGTGAATAAGTGATGGCGAAGGTATTATCAAAAATCCTCAGCACTTCTTTTTTGAGTTCCTGATTGGACCGCACGATAATCCGGTCGGTACTGCCGATGGTACGGATGATTTCCCTGCGCACCAGCGGCAGGTCTTCGGCCTTCTTCAGGTATACCACGAAGCTGTTGACGTTGGGGTCGTTGTAATATTTCAGGTAGGTGCCGCGGTCGAGAATAATTAATCCGCGCTCCTGCGAGTAATCGTAGTAAATAGCCGCGATCTCCATTTCCACCTTCCCGGCCAGGGTGTTCAGGGTCAGGCGATCCCCGGTTGTCACCTGATGTTTCAGGGAAAACGATTCCGACACGATGGCGCGGTTGTGCCCCACCAGCAGTCCGGCTAATTCGCTGGTCGGCGGGCCCCGTTTGATCACCAGATTGCCGTAACGCGACAGCGTGTTGAAATCGCCCGAGGCGAGAAGGGCCGGTGCGTTGTCGTAGGAAATGGGAATGACGCGGAGCATATCAACCGCCTTCACGCCGTCAAATTTCCGGAGCGCCGCCACTTTTTCCAGCGGCAGGGTGTACTCGTAATCAATGGTTTTCCCGCCGGCAACGCGGACGAACAAGTCGGCCTGCAGGGTCTGGTTGATCCATACCTCCACCGTCTGGCGGAAACTGTGCACCATGATAGACATGCTGATCACCATCATGAATGCGATCGCCAGAGACGACACGGCGATCGAGTTGCGGCCTACATTCTGCGACAGGTTCATACTGGCCAGCAGACCCTCGCCTCCGAACAAGCGCCTGCACAGCCCGTGCGCCAGATCGCGCAGGACCAACAGGCCCGAAGGCGCCAGGAAAGAGATGCCCATCACAATGAAAAATACCGATAAAAATCCAAAATAGGGAAACTGGCCGATGGATGGGAGCAACGAACACAATCCTGCCAACAAGCACATCACCCATCCAGCAAGGGTCAGCTTGCGGTTCCCGCGAAAAATTTTCAGATCGTAACTGCCGCGACGCATGACCTGCGTCGGGGAGGTGGTGGCGGCATCCCAGGCGGGAATGACGGCGGAGATGAACGACAACCCAACTCCGAAAAGGAAATAGAATCCCATTTGATCCCAGTGAAAATCCACGGCAGTCACCTGAGCGGAAGCGTACAGATTGTTGACGGTAAGGGCTACGGCCTCCAGTGAAAACCGGGCCATGTAATATCCAAGTCCTATTCCCAGGGCAGATCCCAGAGTACCGATCACTCCCGCTTCCAGCAGAAATATGGAAGCAATTAATCCGGGCGAGGCTCCCATGGCGCGCAGGGTTCCGATCTCCGTTCGGCGCCGCACCACCGAAAGCGAAACCATATTGTAGATCAGGTACAGTCCAACCAGCAGGGCCACGAAACTGAGCGCCGTCAAATTGTATTGAAACGCGCGCAACATTTTTTCCACCTGGCGGTTTCTGTGTTCTGGCCGGTCGACCCGTAAAAAACCCGGAAGCACTTCGGATATTTTCTGCTTCATCACTTCAAACTTCTCGTCATTCAGAAATTCCAGGTCAATGCGGTCCAGCTTGCCGATTTTGCCGAAGGTGTTTTGCGCCGCCAGCAGGTGCATGACCGCAAAGTTCTGAGTCAACGCCTTGGACATGCCCCTGGTTTCCAGAATACCGTTTACGTTGAGTTGGCGCTCCCTGCCATTGACGACTAAACGGATTGTGTCGCCGGGTTGGAATTCCGCTCCCGGTATAAACTCTTCCGGCAGGATGATGCCTTTGGGATCAAGAAGGAGCGGGAGCAACCCGGTTAACCCCGTGCGCTTGGTTTTCAGTGTGAAGTCGCGGATGCCGTTGGCTTTCTGCAGGTCTGTCCCGATGATCTCAATCAATTCGTTGCTGCTGGTCTCCACGCCGTACCCGCGAATGATCGGGTAGGCCCGTACCGATTCGGCCAGCGGTTGCAGGTTGCTTAAATATTTTTGATCGAATGGCAGGCCCTCCGCCTGGATCACCGCGTCTGCCTTGCCCAATGCCAGATCCACGG
Organism: Nitrospinota bacterium; assembly: GCA_029879645.1. Classification (GTDB taxonomy): domain Bacteria; phylum Nitrospinota; class Nitrospinia; order Nitrospinales; family Nitrospinaceae; genus SZUA-226. The sequence goes on along the minus strand of JAOUPX010000082.1, from coordinate 4,501 downwards.
TTTCGCTGAAGGAATGCAGGGTCTGGCGGTTGGCCAGCTGGATGCTCAAGAAGACCGACACGCCGATGGCGACTCCCAGAATAGTGATGGCAAACCGGAAGGGATCGCGCAGAAGCGGTCTCACAATCAGCGCGGTGAATAGATCCTTGAAATAAATCAAAAAGCTCATGATGTGGGGCTCATTCTTGTCAGGTTCATTGCAGGGTCTGGAGGACGCCGTCGCGGATTTCGAAATGACGATTGCCATAGCCCGCCGCCTGGGGATTGTGGGTCACCACGACCACGGTGGTATCGAAATCCTCGCTGGCGCGTTTGAGGAGATCGAGAATCCTGATCCCGCTTTCCGAATCGAGATTGCCGGTCGGTTCGTCAGCCAGCAGGAGGGAGGGCCGGTGTACCAGCGCGCGGGCGATGGCGACTCTCTGCATTTGGCCGCCTGACAACTCGGCTGGAAAGGACCGGGCGCGATCCTTCAGGCCCACGTACTCCAGCAACGGGTCGATCCGATTTCGGTCCTCCTTGGCCGCATGACTGAGAAGTAGCGGCAGTTCTATATTTTCCAGAACGGAAAGTGTGGGCATGAGGTTGAAAAACTGGAACACGAAACCAATCTCCCGCCGACGCAGTTGCGTCAGTTCGCGGTCTTTCATGCCGGAAAGGGGTTGACCGTTCAGATAGATTTCTCCCTGATCCGGAGTGTCCAGCCCGCCCATGCAATTGAGCAGGGTGGTTTTGCCGCCGCCGCTGGGACCCATCACCGTGACGAAATCCTTTTTTGCCAGACTCAGGCTGACATCCGCCAGAGCGGTGATTTTGGTCTCGCCCGCCTGAAAATATTTAAAAACTTTGTCTAATCGAACAATCATGGATTTGAGGGCCGGCTCCGGGGGAGTAAAGGGATTATTAAGAAATGGGCGGTCAATCTTATCAAAATTATACAGAAATGTGTGGTGTACGGGTTCTCAATGGACCCAGGGGCATTCATTTGAAATGGATTGAGAATCTCTTGAGCCATCCTCCAGACACCAGGTCTTTTGGTTTAGCTGTAACACGATAATTTACAATTAGTTAGGAGGCAGGCGGGCTGGCTGGTAGTGGTTGTGAATATTAAATAATTTATAAAATATTCATTGACAGGGTGGCTATCGAAATATAAATTATATGGCAGAGGGATGTTTCTGATGGTTCCAGGTGGGGCGCGGGTTATGGAAAGTGTTCTCGCCGGTTTAGAAAATCAGTGGAGGTAAAGCATGATTGGAAGTCAGCGTATCAGAGATATGGAAATCGCTCAAAATGAGACCTTTGATGTCACCATTATTGGGGGCGGGATCAATGGCGCCAGTTTGTATCACCAATTGTGCCGCAAGGGTTATCGGGTTCTTCTGGTCGATAAGGGAGATTTTGCGTGTGGTACCAGCCAGGCTTCGGCCATGATGGTTTGGGGCGGGTTGCTGTACCTGCGGAATCTGGATTTATTGACCGTGGCTCAATTGTCCCGCGACCGGGAAGCGATGATTCAGAATATGGGGTGTGAGGTCTCTCCTGTTTCCTTCCGTTATATCCCTTCCCGTGACACCGGTTGGAATAAATTCATTATGGCCCCTGCTTTATATTTTTACTGGATGTTGGGATTGTGCAATAGGGATCGGCCACGGGTGGAAGATTCCTATTCGGAAAAATCATTTCTTATCGATAACGCCCATGACAGCTCCTTTTTATATCAGGAAGCGATTCTCAACAGCTCAGACAGCCGGTTTGTTTTGAAGTGGATAACCGAACAGGATTCCAACCCAGGCATTGCTCTCAATTATTGTTCGCTTACCGGCGGCGAGTATCACTCGGGTGAAAAGATATGGCGGTTGACATTGACCGACGAAATCACCGGCTGGGCACGGGTGGCGAAAAGCTGGTGTGTCATTAATTGCGCCGGGGTGTGGACCGATACCGTCAACCGTCAGTTCCAGATTGAAACTCCCTACAAGCATGTATTCAGTAAAGGGGTGTTCATCGGGCTGGAACGGCAGGACCAGCATAACTATCCTCTGATTTTCGACATGGGTGAGCAGGGTGATGTGTTGTCCTACATCCCCTGGGGTCCGGTGGCTCTTTGGGGTCCGACTGAAACCTGCCTGTCGAGCATAGAGGGAGGAGTTCATACCGAGCCGGAGGATGTGGATTTTCTTCTGGAACGGGCGAATCGCCATTTAAAACAGGCGGTGGATCCTTCCGATATTGTGTCTCTTCGTTGTGGAGTGCGTCCGCTGGTGGTCAAAAAAGATTATTCAAAAAATCGCTACCCGCTCGACTTATCCCGCAAGCACCAAATCAGCAGGGACTCCGTGAAACCCTGGATTTCCGTGTACGGGGGAAAGTTCACCAGTTGTGTTTCCCTCGCTGAAAAGGTGGAGGAACAAATCCGAGAGCTGGTCGAACCCGGTCAGGCGTCTTTACCGGCAAAACGCAATGTAACTTCCACCATGCAATGGGAATCGTATCCCGGCTTGCAGGATCCGGTGCCTTCATTGAAATGGTGCATCGAAAAGGAACACTGCCTGACCCTCGAAGATTATCTCCGCCGCCGAACCAACATTTCCCAGTGGGTTCCACGGGAGGGCCTGGGAAGGAATGACGAGAACGTTCCCCATCTGGAACAACTGGCCCTGCAGTTTTCAGGTGGGGAACCCGTCATCGCGCGAAAGCTGGTTCTGGATTATATGGAAACCGTGGAGCGCCGGTTCGACAGCGTATTGAATTCCGTTTATTAAAATAATTCTCAGAGGTGGAGAATGATTGAGCTCAAAAATAAACAGCCGGCAATACTTGGAGGCGATCCGGCGGTAACCGCCGACCACGAACCCGCCAGCCGCTGGCCGATATTGACTGCCGAGGATGAACAGGCTGTGTTGCAAGTGATGCGGGACGGTAATATCTCCACGCACCCGGTCATTCGCGAACTGGAACAGGATTATAAAAACCTCACCGGACGCAAATATGCCCTGGCCCACAACAACGGCACGGCGGGACTGCTCGCGGCATTTTACGCGCTGGGACTGCAACCCGGCGACGAAGTGCTGGTACCTTCGGCGACGTTCTGGGCATCCGTTGTGCCCATGCTGTGGCTGGGAGCGGTTCCCGTATTTTGTGAAAGCGAAACGGAGCGCATGGGGATCGATCCGGAAGACGTCCGCAAAAAAATTACCGATAAGACCAGAGCCATCATGGTGGTTCATCTATGGGGACTCCCCGGAAAAATGACCGAACTGTTCCAAATCGCGAAGCAGCATAAGCTGAAAATCATCGAGGATGCCTCGCATGCCCATGGCGCGACCTGGCGGGGAAAACCCTGCGGTACCCTGGGTGATATTTCCGTGTTCAGCCTGCAGGGCGATAAGCTGTCGCCCGGCGGAGAAGGTGGAGTTTTTCTTTGCGATGAGTATGAGTATTTCGAAAAGGCGGCATGTCTGGGAGACATCACTCGCATCATTGAACTGGAAACACCGGCGCAGAGGTTCGCCGCCACCAGCTTCGGCATCAAAACCCGTATTGCTCCAGTGAGTGCCGCCATCGCGCGGAGTCAATTGCGCCGTTTGCGGGGAAACAACCGGCGGCGTAACGACAATCTGGTTTATCTTTCACACGCGCTGGAGAAGCTGGGATTTCATACTTTTCTGGCACCCGATCATGTTGAGCGCGTCTATTTCGAATTCATGATCCGCTATAAACCGGAAACGATTCTCCTGCCGCGCGATGTGTTGATTGAAGCGTTGCGGGCGGAAGGATGCCAGGTTTCGGTGCCGCGTTATCCTTTGCTCCATCAGCAACCGTTGTTTACCGAAGGCGCCTGGAGATCCATCGCACGATTGGGGCCGGAGGTGACCCCGCCGGAATACGATCCCAACGCCCTGCCGGGAACCCAATCGGCCAACGAGGCGCTGATTAAATTGCCGTCGTTTCCCAACGCGGACCGCGAAATTCTGGATCAGTACATTCGTGCATTTGAAAAAGTGATTGCCGGTGCCGGAGATATTCTGAAACAGCAATCCTCACCGGGCGTTTGAGGAGGTCAATGCCATGAGAGTGGGGCTGGCGTTAATGGATTACCTGCTTCATGCCATTCATTTGGGTGTGATATTCATCTGCCTGGCCGGGTGGATATTCGAGCCGACACGCATCGTACATCTGGCGGTGGTCGTCCTGGTGGCGATCTCCTGGTTCGGGCTGGGATATTTTTTTGAATATGGTTACTGCTTTCTCACCGATACCCAGTGGCGCGTCAAGCGCAAGCTCGGTCAGGAGCCGCATACGGAATCGTATGTCAAATATGTTCTGGATAAAATTACCGGTCTCGACATAGACCTCAAAATCACAGATAACCTGACACTTTACGCTTATATAGCAGCGGTGATCCTCTCCCTGGTCGTTAATCTTACTCCCTGATCCCATGGTTTCCCGTGGGCCTGTTTAACCTCCCTTGTTTTCTGGAAGACCCGTTGTCCCGGGT
>JAOUPX010000009.1 GCA_029879645.1 Nitrospinota bacterium | reverse complement strand
GCCAAAAAAGCCGGCCTCAAATCGAAGGCAAGTTTCCTGGTAACTCCTGGTTCGGAACGAATTTTTGAGACGATCAGCCGAGACGGAATTCTCAAAGATTTTGAAGATGTTGGTGGAACTGTCCTGGCTAATGCCTGCGGACCCTGTATCGGGCAATGGAAGCGGGAGGATGTTAAAAAAGGTGAGCCCAACAGTATCATCAGTTCTTATAATCGAAACTTTGCCAAGAGAAATGATGGAAGCGCGGAAACGCTGAGTTTCATCAGCAGTCCTGAGGTGGTTGTCGCCATGGCATTCGGTGGAAGCATGAAATTCAACCCCATGACGGACAAGATCGGAGATTTTAAATTTGAACCGCCTACCGGTGAGATTTATCCGGAACAGGGTTATGCGACCAAGGATAGCGGATACATGGCGCCCACCATGTCGGGCGAAGTGGTCATTGACCCCAAAAGCGATCGGTTATCTATTCTGGATCCCTTCCCCAAACAGGATCCGGTGAAGGATTACCAGAATTTAAAGGTACTGTTCAAGGCCGACGGGAAGTGCACAACCGACCATATATCTCAGGCGGGTCCCTGGTTAAAATTCCGCGGACATCTGGACAATATCAGTAACAACCTGTTCCTGGGAGCTAACAACGCTTTCTACAATGAAACGGGTAAAGGCAATAATCTGATGACCGGTCAAACAGACGAGTTGAACAAGATTGCACGTCATTATAAAGACAACGGGGAAGGATGGGTGGCTTTCGCCGATGAGAACATTGGTGAGGGTTCCAGCCGTGAACATGCCGCCATGGAACCGCGCCATATGGGTTGCCGGGCAATAGTAGCGAAATCTTATGCCCGTATTTTTGAAGCCAATCTCAAAAAACAGGGTGTTTTGCCGTTCACTTTCTCGGATAAAAACGATTACGGGAAGATTCAGCAGAAAGACGCCATCACTTTCGAGGGATTGGATGCAATCAAGCCCGGACAGCCCGTAACCATGAACGTAAAGCATGAGGACGGTTCAAACGAAAAACTCCAGGTGAACCATACTTTGAATGCAGATGAAATTAAATGGTTCTATGCGGGGTCAGCCTTGAATTATGTGGGGGGGCAAAAATAAGGCTTAAATAGCGGTTAAATAATTAACGGGCAGACCGGATGGTCTGCCCGTTTTATTTTGGTGGGAGGTGATCGGAAAACTATTCGGCTTCCCAAAGGTCCCGGGCTTTTAACTCTTCTTCAACACACAATAGTTTTTCCTGAAGAATCCCGATTTTTCCGTTGGGGGAAGTACCCTCCTTCAATTTGCTTTCCAAAAGTTTTTTAGTAGATTCGTAGTAAACCAGCAATTCTTCATCATCCAGATTTTCAACACTTGAACCGGCCATAAAACACCTGAAAAAAATAAAACAATAGTAATACATGAAATTCAGGAGATTTTAATACAGGGATTCGGGTAAAAAATCCAGCCTTTTTTTTTGCCATTTCTCCATGTGATTTTAATCCAATCCCCTTTCCTCTGAACCGGGACCACACGGGTTCCCCGGGGCAACCGGTTGCATACTTCGCCTTGTGCTTTTAAGTGAACTTTGGTGACTTGATCCAGTTCCAAGTATTCATCCATTATCGTTAAAAATCATGGAGTTGCATCCTGGCCGGGTTGAATGGTGAGAATTTTATCCTTTTCGAAAGGACCCGGGCGAACTATTTTAAGAAGCTCGCCAGGCTCTACCGAATCTTCCAGGCGTTTACCATTCAGGACGGCGATGGTCAAATCCTCCCTTTCATCTCCCAATTCCTGCATGGCGATACTTTTAAAGGTATCCCCTGGCTGAACCACATAAATATCGACATGCTTTTTCTTGTAGTTTTTTCGGTCCCGGCTATGTTTCTTACCCCCAAAGTCCAGGCCTTGAATATGGCTCAAGTATTCTCTGCGATTTTTTTTTGCTGGAATTTTTTGGCGGTTGATCATGGACTCGGATAAACTTCCGGCCTTGATGATGCGCTCCTTGGTGTCCGGGTGGGTTGCCTGAAAACTATGGTAGGCTTGCCCAGACATCATTTCATGTTGCCGCAGATTGGTTAAAAAATCGACCATACTTCGGGGATCATATCCTGCCTTGCTTGCTGTGAGGAGCCCATGGGCGTCGGATTCCAACTCCGCTTCTCGCCCGTATCCCAAGTTGATCTGGTTGAACATCTGGGTGCTGACCATCAGCCATTCACCGGCGTTTTTGGGGTTGGCTATGGCACCCCCTATCGCGAGTATCTGGGCTCCAATGGACCGTACAATTTGCTTGGCCCCATGATGCTGAGTGACATGGCCTATTTCGTGGCCCAGAATTCCAGCAAGTTCCGCCTCGCTATTGACGGTGGCCAATATTCCCCGGGTGACATAGATATAGCCTCCCGGAAGAGCGAAGGCATTGATTTCCGAACTGTCTACGACTTTGAAAAAATACTTGTTGAATTCTTTATCGGACAATTGGTCTACAAGTTTTTGGCCTATAGCATTGACGTACAACTGCAGGTTTTTATCCGTGTAAAGTCCGAATTGGGCGATTACCTCTTTGTCGGCTTCCTGTCCCATAGCCAATTCGGTGTCTTTTCCAATAAAAGGAACCGCCAGGGAGGGAGAAGGATTGCAAAAGTAAAGACAACCTGCAAAAAGCAGGATAAAACGGGTAAGCAGGATTTGAAATTTAAAGGGGCTCATAAAAAGAGCTCTAGGAATTAAGCCGACCCTTCCAACCTTTTGAGGGTGAGATCGACTTTTTCCAAGCCGGGATGCTTGGGGAATTTATTTTGCATTTCACGCAAAATTAACAGGGCATTTTTAGTGTCACCAGATAATTCGTAACAACGAGCCAATCCCAGGTAAGTATGAAACAGGGGATATTCACCCGGCATATCTATTATTTTTTTATAGTGACTGACAGCTTTATTGAAATCTTTTTTACTTTCATAAGAATGAGCGATTCCGGCCTGGGCCAAATTGAAATTCAATGTTCCCGCAGGGGCGCCCTCTGCCACCTCCTGAAAGGCGGAAAGCGCACCCTCGTAATTTTTATTTTGATATTGGAAGTCGGCTAGAATTAACCCGGCTCTTAATTTTTGATCCCCTTTATCAAACTTATCGTAAAGTGATTTTAACTTAGACAATAGATCTTCATCAGGAGAGTCCTTGGCTTCTCCCACCAATCGAGACATTTGGTGATAAAGGGTTTCCATTTTCATGTTCTGCGACTGGCGCTGGTCCGATACGAACAGGAATCCCCCGGCAACAGCCAGAATGACCACAAGAACAACCAGAAGGGAGGTTTTGTTCCGGGCTAAAAAATCAAGAAACTCATTACTTGCAACCAGAAATTGATCCGGTTCCTTAAGGTCTTTTCTTTTTAATTTGTTTTCCTGAGCCATAATTGTGGATTATAATTTGAAAGTTAAATGAGGAAAAGGCTTTTCCTCTTGAACTGATTTAAACACAAAGATTTGCAGTACACAAGCCCCTTCCCTGTCTGATTTCATGTAAAATGATACGGAAGCATGGGAATCATGCATTATTCCAAACCCCTGATTTTCGCGCAAATCCTATGATAAATCATTTTTTAAATATTGGTGTGGTTGGAGCAGGTAGTTGGGGAACCGCCCTGTCCCTCTTGCTGTCTGGTAAGGGCTGTCAAATTGATCTCTGGACTTATGAGAAGGATCTTTGCAACTTCATGGTCCAAAAACGGGAAAACCGCGAATATTTACCTGGGTTTTCACTGCCTGAAAATATTCGGCCTTCAAACTCATTACAGGAGGTCGTAGCGAATAAGAAAGTGGTTCTTTTGGTGGTTCCCACCCATGTTCTCCGTTCCACACTGAAAACTCTAAAACCCTTCATCGCTGCCGATTGCCTGATCATAAATGCCAGCAAGGGAATTGAGAATGACACGCTTTTGCCGATTCATAAAATTATTCAAGAGATCATTCCACAGGCAAATTCGCTGGCTACTCTTTCCGGTCCCACGTTTGCCCGGGAAGTGGCTCAGGGAATCCCCTCGGCGATTGTTGCGGCGGCGAACGAACAGGAAATTGCCGAGCAGGTACAGAATATTTTTGATACCGATACGCTAAAAGTTTTTACGAGCAATGATTTAATGGGGGTGGAAATTGGCGGAGCCCTCAAAAATGTTATCGCAATTGCCACCGGAATAGCCGATGGCCTGAAATTGGGATTTAATCCCAGGGCGGCCCTCATTAATCGCGGCCTGGTAGAGATTACCCGGATAGGCACCGCGATGGGAGCCCGACCGGAAACCTTCTCAGGCCTTTCGGGTATGGGCGACCTGGTTTTAACCTGTACCGGAGACCTCAGCCGTAACCGGATGGTTGGGCTGAAGCTGGGTCAGGGCATGAAACTTACGGAAATTACGGCAAGCATGAATATGGTAGCTGAAGGAATTCGAACGGTTACCTCCGCTTATCAGTTAAAAAATAAATTTGATATTCAGGCTTCCATTATTGAAGAAACCTATCGTGTTCTCCATGAAGGTAAATCTCCTCAACAGGCCCTGGAGGATTTAATGAACGTTGAAACCAAATCCGAGTTTACAGGGATTAAAGGATTAGAATGAATCGAGAATCCTTGCATCAACTGATTCAGGATCTATATCAGAAAAAAATCAAGCCAGAGGAAGCCTATCAACGCTTAAAAAACCTTCCCTATGAGGATTTAGGTTTTGCCCGGGTTGACCACCATCGATCCCTTCGCAACGGTTTGCCGGAAGTCATTTACTGCGAGGGCAAAACACCGGACCAAATTTTGGCTATCATAGAAAAAATGGATCATAGCGATATTCTGGCAACCCGCTTATCTCAGGAAGCGTATGATCAAATTCAGGCCAAACTTCCTTCCGAAGTAAAATATAATCCCGAAAGTCGTACTCTGGCCCTTGCCAGAAAACCCGAACGGGAAAAATTCGGTCACATTTTGGTTCTCACTGCCGGAACCTCCGATATTCCAGTTGCCGAAGAGGCCGTTGCCACAGCCACCCTGCTGGGAAGCCGGGTGGAGACAGCTTACGATGTCGGGGTGGCAGGGATACACCGCCTTCTGGATAAAATGGATCGGCTGCAGGCCGCCCGGGTGATTATTGTAGTGGCAGGGATGGACGGCGCTCTACCCAGCGTAGTGGGTGGTCTGGTGGAATGTCCGGTCATTGCGGTCCCCACTCGCGTCGGATATGGAGCGGCGTTTGAGGGACTGGCCGCCCTGCTGACCATGCTGAACTCCTGCTCGCCGGGGGTGTCGGTGGTCAATATCGATAATGGGTTCGGAGCCGGTTGCCTGGCCCACCGGATTAACCTTCTGGGAGAGCCTGAAGGGATTTAAGCAGGCGTTTCATTCCTTCCTCGGGAGAAACCACGGGCTGGTAATTAAAGTCCCTCCTGGCCCGGCTAATGTCAAAATAGTGGGATGTGGCCAACTGGCTTGCCAGAAATCGCGTCATCCGGGGTTCTCCGGACAGGCCCAACAGCCGATAAGCGATTTCCAAAATCCATCCCAGACCGTCTGCCATGCCATAGGAGATACTCTTCGTAACTGGGGGTATATTAAGCGAGGTTAAAAGCCGTTTGATCCAATCCCAAAGAAGCACCGGTTGGCCATCGCTCAAGAAATAGCACTGCCCGGCCACGGGTGAACCCGGTTTTAAGGCCTGCCAGGCCAGGATATGCCCCTCTACGGCATTATCGATATAAATCAGATCCACACGGTTAGTACCCTTACCAACCTGTATCAATTGTTTTTTTTTGGCCCTGGCAATGATTCTTGGGACCAGATGGGGGTCTCCCGGTCCCCATATCAAATGGGGCCGCAGTGAGACGGTAAGGAGTCCCTGACGCCCGTTGGCGGCCATCACTTCTTGTTCCGCCAGGGCTTTGGTTTTAGGGTAATCCGCCATGTATTGGGAGGCATAGGGTATGGTTTCATCCACGTTGTCCATATCCGTGTGGCCATGAACCACGCTGGGGGAACTGGTGAATACCAGTCTCCGAACTCCCTGCTTGAGGCATCCCGCAATTACATTTCGGGTGCCCTCTACATTAATCTGGTAAAAATCCTTTTTGTGCCCCCATATTCCCGGAAGCGCTCCCGCATGAAACACCGAGTCCTGATCCCGGCAGGCTTCTAAAATGGCATCAGAATCGCGGAGATCGGCTTGAATCTGCTGGATTGCACTAGAAAGGCTGGAATACCTGCGGCGTCCTAATACGGAAACATAGAGGCCCATTTCATGCAGTCGGTGGGCGAGATGGCTTCCTAAAAAACCGCCTCCACCCGTGATCAGAACATTCATAAGCCGGCTTTTCGCTAAAAAGGCAGGTTGGGGTGGGCATCCAGTGAAAATGGATCATTCTCAGTGGGTGAACAGTACTGAGATCGGTAATACCCGGCGCAGGCGATCATCGCTGCGTTGTCGGTACATAATACCGGTTTGGGAGCAAATACATCGATTCCCTCTTTTTTGCAGGAAGAGGTCATTCGTTCTCGAAGGTACCCATTTGCGGCAACACCCCCGGTAACTACCACCCTCTGCAAGGATTCCTGTTTGCAGGCCACCAGGGTTTTTTGGATCAGGACGTCTACCACAGCCTCCTGAAATCCGGCCGCGATATCTTCATCCGTAGTGGTAGAACCATTCCCACTCTCGCGCTTGAGCAGAACATTGCGGACTGAGGTCTTTAATCCACTAAAACTGAAATCTAAAGAAGACTTTTCCAGAAATGCGCGCGGAAAAGTATGGGCCTGAGGGTTTCCCTCGCGGGCTTTTTTTTCGATAATCGGACCGCCGGGATAACCCAGGCCGAGCATCTTGGCCACTTTGTCAAACGATTCACCGGCGGCGTCATCCCGGGTACGGCCAAGAATACGGTACTGTCCGAATCCATCGACCCGGCACAGGTCGGTGTGCCCACCGGAAACAATCAACGCCAGGTAAGGAAACTCCACTTTTTGTTGAAGGAAAATGGCGAGTACATGCCCTTCCAGATGGTTCACGCCGATGACTGGAATCCTCAGGGAATAGGCAATGGCCTTGGCCGTGTTTAAACCCACCAGTAATGATACCACCAGCCCCGGACCTTCAGTCGCAGCAATGAGTTGAATATCCTTTAGTGAGACTTTGGCTTCCTGCAGGGCGCGTTCAATGATGAAATGAATGCGTTCGACATGGCAGCGGCCCGCCAATTCCGGAACGATACCGCCGAATTTAGAATGAATTTCATCCTGGGACGCAATCACATTGGAATGGAGGACAGTCCCGTCTTCCAGGACCGCCGCCGCAGTTTCATCGCAGGACGTTTCAATTCCTAAAACCAGCATGATATTAAGTTAAATATTAAAATTAGGAAGGAATGGGACAAGCGGTACGGTCGATTATGGGACCGTACCGCACTAATAAACTCAATGAACCAGAAATCTTAATTATTCGCCTTATTGGGATTGAACACTTTGCTCATCACAGACCATCCCTTGAGAAGATCAATGGCTTCCTTTAACTGGACATCTTTCTCCAAATCTTCTCTCAGAGAGGCCAAAATCTCTTGATTCTTTATTTCTTCCTCAGACTTTGTTTCCTCATTGAGCTTCAAGTTTTCTTCACCAAAACTTTTTTTACCCTTGAGGTGTTTCTTCAGGTCCTTTTCGCGAAGGAACTTTCGCATTTTAACTTTTTCTTTATCGTCTTCCTCTTTATCCTTTTCTTCATCGTCACTGGCACTTGCCTGAACCAGGGGGACCTCAACAATAATATCGGGAATGATTCCATTCTCCTGAATTACTCGGCCACTGGGAGTGTAATACCGGGCGGTCGTCAATCTAAGCGCCGAGCCGTCACTGAGGGGAATGATGGTTTGAACAGACCCCTTACCAAAGGTTTGGGTTCCCAGGATAATGGCACGGCTGGAATCCTGAAGCGCGCCTGCAACGATTTCGGAGGCGCTGGCGCTTCCACCATTGACCAGGATAATCATCGGATAGGAGACTCTCTGAACATTGTCGTGAGTAGTGAAACGCATATTCTGCTCGTCGGTTCTCCCTTGAGTGTAAACAATCAGATTTTCTGGATTCAGGAATCGATCAGAAACTTCAACAGCCTGGTTGAGTAATCCTCCGGGATTGTTGCGCAAATCTAAAACCAGTTTCTTAACCTGTTTGGCTTTGAACTCGGCAAGGGCTTTGTCCAGGTCGCTACTGGTGGTTTTGGTAAAGCTCCTGATCTTTACATAACCAATACCCCCTTCGTAGATTTTGCTTTTCACACTTTTGACCTGAATATTTCCTCGGGCGAGAGTGAATATAATGGGCTCCTCCATCCCTTCCCGAAATACAGTAATTGTGACTTCCGTGCCGATTTCACCTCTCAATTTTTCGACGGCATCGGACAATGTCATGTCCAGCGTGGATTCGTCCTCAATTTTAATTATTCGATCACCGGATTTGACACCTGCCTTGAATGCAGGTGTATCCTCAATCGGGGTCACGACGGTTAAAATGCCTTTACGCAGGGTAATTTCAATTCCCAAACCTCCAAATCGCCCGGAAGTTTCTACCTTCATCTGCTTGAAGGACTCAGGAGGAAGGTAAGAAGTGTGGGGATCCAGGGTTTTCAGCATGCCGCGAATGGCACCATCGATAAGATCATTGGTATCCAGATTTTCAACGTAATTGGCTTCAAGAAGTGAAAGGATTTCCGAAAATACCTTGAGTTTTTCATAAGAATCGACAGTTTCCTCTTTCGCAGGATCATCCGAGGGCTGTGCCGAAACGGAATTTAATCCGACACCCAGTACCAAACAACATGCCAATAGCACGGAGGTGAGGGATTTTGAAAAAATCATCTGATTTCTGCAGGTATAAAAGCTAAAGAAACTCAAGATATGTCTCCAATCAGAAATTAAACATTTACAATTATGAGTATAAGTATAACCCAAAAAACCGGAGTTTCAGGAATTAGTTGCGTCCACTTTGAGCGGTCTGCAGCCATGGAACGGGATCGATGGGCTTACCGTCTTTGCGTAGTTCCAAATATAGGGTCTCCCCTACCAGAGAACCGGTATCTCCAGATAACCCTATGGGTTGGTTCTCGTAAGCCATATCTCCTGTAGTGACAAAGACTTTTTCCAAGTGTCCGTATAGCGAGTGATAATGATCGCCATGCCCCAGAATGACCAGATTCCCATAACCTTCCAGCGAACCTGCAAATAAAACCGGACCCTGAAAAATAGGATAAACTTTTGTGCCTTTATCCACCTCAAGATTTAATCCGTTATTAATAATGTAGGAATCGAATCGGGGATCACGGATTCGTCCAAACCGGTTTAATATTTTTCCATTTACCGGATAAAACAAACGCCCCTTTTTGTCAGCGAAACTCAACTGTTCACCAGACATCTTTTTATCTTCAAGCTTGGAAATAAGATCGTTGAGATTTTCAGAGGCTTTGAGGAGTTCCTTACGAGTTTGAATAAAGTAAACTCTCTTATTTTTAATTTCTTTCAAAAAACGGGTTTTGTTCTCCGTCTCCTTTTTGATTTCATCCGTCTTATGGAGGGCTGCATTTTGGAATTGTTCCATTCTTTTTCTGGCAAGCTTTAATTTATTCTCCTCATCCTTGTATTGTTCCCATCGATTTTCATAGTTTTTGAAAACTCGCGAATCGTAAGCCAGAAAAAGATCCATATATTTTAACTTCTGGATGAGTTGACTGTAGTTATTAGACGAAAATAAAATTTTAATGGGAGCCTCTTTCCCCTCCTTGTAAAGAGACCTGAGGCGCCTGCCGACAATTAGTTTTTGACGTGCCAGTTGCTTTTCGGTGATTTTGATTTTACGGGAAAGTAAGTCCATCTGTTTGTTGTTAATTTTTATATTCCAACGATAAATCTGCAATTCTCTTTCACGGACTTTCTTTTTACTTTCCAGGGTATCCAGATTTTTTAATATTTTGGATTCCTTTTTGCCCATAGTGGAGATTTCACGGGCCTGCCGGTCAATTTTTTTCTTCAAATCCTCCAATTGGCGTTTTTCTTCTTCAATCAGCTTTTCGATTTCCTTTTCAGTGGGGTCTTCTGAGTAAACGACCCCTGTGGATCCGAATACAACAACCCAGCCAAGAAATAAAGCAATCACCAGCCTCATGTTTTTTTATAAACCCCCAAAAATTGCTGGAGGGACAAAAAACTGCCCAGCCATCCAACAAAAATACTGACCAAAACGATAAGTCCGATGAAGGGTGGAGAAATGAATTGAAACTCCATGCCGCGGCCAAAAGACTCCAGAGAACCTTGAAATTGATTCACAAGGTACAGATGAATACCTTTCATCAATCCTAGTGATACAAAAGCTCCAAGTAATCCATGGAAAATACCCTCGAGGAAAAAGGGGATTTTAATAAAACCGGGAGTGCCACCAATCAGGAGCATCAAGTCGATTTCGTCCTTCCGGGATAGAACTGAAAGCTTAACGGTATTAGCGATTATAAACACTGCGCCAAGGCATAGCAGAGCACCCAGAGCAAACAGGAAAACCCTCATTAAAATCATGAAAGTCTCGAAACGATTGATCCAGTCCTCTCCGTATTCAACCGATTCCACACCCTCATGATCAGATAACTTCTTCGCTAAATTTTGAATAAACGCGAGTCTATCCGAAGATTCCTTGATTGCCAGATTATAGGAAGCAGGTAACGGGTTGAATCCCATTCCCTTAATGAAGGTGGATTTTTCAGAAAACATGGATTGAAAATTATCCCATGCCCTTTCTCTGGACACGAAGTCAAATGAAGCAATTTCGGTATGTGTTGAAAAAATATTTTCTAATTGTTTTTTCGGTCCTTCAGAAATCCCATCCTCCAGGTAAACGATAAGTTGGACCTGGTTATTCCAGAAGGAAAGCACTGAGTTCAGGTTGATATAGACGAATAGGAATAGTCCTAAAATGGAGAGAGCAATGGTTATCGTGCCAACGGAAGCGAAAAATAACTGCTTGTTGGTTTTGATGTTTGTAAAAGTCGTTTTCAGAATTCTCATATTATTAATCAGACAACCAGTCTGGTATCGGCTATTTTCCCACGCTTCAAGGTGATAACCGCGTGGTTGCCTTCATGCAGAATATTTTCGCTGTGGGTGGCAAACACTATGGTGGTCCCTTCAATATTGGCTTTTTCAAACAACTGAAGAACTTCACTGGCCATTTCTGGGTCCAGATTACCGGTAGGTTCGTCGGCCAGTAAAATTTTGGGATTGTTGACCATTGCTCTGGCAATAGCCACTCTCTGTTGTTCACCGCCGGAGAGTTCCATGGGGTAAGCATCCTTGCGATGGGACAGCCCCACGTTCTTGAGAGCTTCCCAAGCCTTATAACGGATGGTCTTTTTGTCCGCACCGACAATTTCCAGAGCGAAGGCGACGTTCTCCAGAATAGTTTTAGCTTGAAGAAGCTTGTAATCCTGAAACACCACTCCAATATGGCGTCGTAATTGCCAGAGTTTATTGAACTTGAGTTTGCCCACATTGATGCCGTTAACCAAAACCTGGCCTTTATCAAAACTTTCCCAGCGATAAAGTAGTTTCAGCAGGGTCGATTTTCCGGCGCCACTGGGACCCGTGACGAAGACGAAGGCTCCTTTCTTAATAATGAAAGAAACGTCCACCAATGCAGGGGTGTTGTTGTAGGATTTATAAACGTTGTATAGCTGGATCATTGCAATCCAGGAAGAAAAAATATCAGTGAATGGATTACTTCAAATATTCGCAAAAACGGCCCGATTCATTTCCGGTCATCGGGAGATTCTAATGACAATTCCTCCATTAACACAATATCGCTGTCCATAGTTTCATCTGAAACCAGATCCGGCGTCAGAAAAGAAGCCATGTCACGTGTATAATATTCCTGGATTTGATCGTCCGACAATAATTCGAAATTGATATATGTTTTAATGATTAGTTGATCGTTCTCAATGGTATAGGCGAATAAACCTTGGGAACATACCAGATATCCTTCGTGCAGGCCATAAGTCAACAGAGCCTCATCAAGATAGGAGTCCAGAGTGATGATACAGTTTTCCATCGTTTGCGTCCGCTCACTAAACCGGTCCACACAGTGGGAAGTGTAGGCCACCTGCGGATGGGTAAATGAATTGAATAACTTACCCTTGTTGGTAGACTCCGAGTGAGAGGGCGATACCAGAGACACAAAGCCTTGTTTGGTAAAATCTACCAAACACATCACGTCTTTTCCGAATTTCTTGCTCACTTTTCGGGTGATCCGCTCCATAAACCGATGCCTTTTTCTAATGGAGATTCGCCCGCCGCGTCCAAAGTATCGCTGAAATTCTTTTTTTACAAACCCCTCGACTTGGGCCTTTTTGAATGCAAAATGTCGGTCCTGATTCATTTAAATTCCAAAATACCTTTAATAAACAATACTTTCCTTCATCATTATATCCAACCCAAACGAAGGAAAAAAGGTTAAACTTGCATCTTTTAAAAGCAACCCAGACCCCTGATTTATGGAATGTTATAAGGATATAAGTTTCGATATCGGGCTTGGCCTCTGATAAAATGGACCCATGAACAGTACTCTCAAAATATTTACCATGCTTTTAGGATCTACCCTGGCCCTGAATTTCGCTATGAACTTCATGGGGGACAATATAGAGGACTTCGAAAACCGCCCTCTTCCCCCCATACGCCCCAAAACAATTACAACCGTAAATCCCGTTCTGAAGGTTAATGCCCAGTCCAAAGAGAAGTGGACTCTCGTGGATTTTTCTACCCAAAAGACCTTCCAGATCACTGATCCCGAAAAAGACCGGGATCAGATGGCTCAAAAGGATTGGGATCTGGGTTTTCAGAGGACCAAAGTTATATCTAACGGCGGAATCACCAATCCCCAAGGGAAAGTTGCCATCGCCAATCTGGGGCCGGTGGATTTCAATTCAGTCCTTCATATTCCCCAAGCGGAATATGTTTCAGACACTCGATCCTGGGGAAATATCAATAATCCCTCGATTGTAGATTGGTATCTGTATCGAACCCGGACCCATAATATTGAATCAAAGCGAAATGTGTACCTGATAAAAACCGGAGACGGTCATCTCAAGCTGAAAATTTTAAATTATTATTGTCAACGCCCGGAAAGTGATTGCCAGACTTCAATGTGTTCGCGTGATGAAGCCGCCTGTCTCACATTGGAATATTTCCATATTCCCCTGGAAGCCAAAGAGTTTCCTGTGCCACTGCCCTCCCCTCAAAAAACTGCAAAGGCTGAACCTTGATCCGGCTGATTACACTGACTCTCCTGGCTTTATCCGTTACGAGCTGTGATCGACCTCCAAAGCAGGATATGGCTCTCATTCCGGCAGGAGCGTTTACCCTTGGCCTGGGAATTTCTGAAGATACCCCTTCATTCATTTCGGATCGAACTTCCAGTAAAAATGCTCAGCCTCAGCAGGACATACAATTGGAAGCTTTTTACCTGGATATCCATGAGGTGACCTACGGAGATTTTCTGCAGTTCAAACCTCAGGCACAATATGCGGAGGGACGACTGAATCATCCGGTGCAAGGCATATCGTGGTTTGAAGCGGATGCCTATTGCCTGTGGCGAGGAAAACGTTTACCGACCGAATTAGAATGGGAACGAGCTGGACGGGGGCTGGATGGACACCTGTATGTCTGGGGCAATGAATTTGCTCGAAAAAATGCAAATTTTGAGAAAACCGTTCAGCCAGGTGGAAAATTTCCTCAGGATATCAATGAAAACGGCATCTATGACCTGAATGGAAATGTCTCAGAGTGGACTGCAAGCTGGTATCAACCCTATCAGGGCTCCAATTTCAAGGATCCTAATTATGGCGAAAAATACAAGGTTATCCGGGGGGGAGCCATTAATAAGCGGGAGCACGGATTTATTAAGGAATTCGCTCTCTTGGCCTACCGGAATTTTGCCCCACCTGAAATGAGATCATGGGATACCGGTTTCCGCTGTGCCCGGTCTGTTTCATAGCCCTGCACTGGCAATTCCTGCCCCAGTTTTCATCAACCCGACCATCCTTAGCTCAATCTTCTGAAGGTTCCGGTCTGTAAGGTCTTGGATTCGGAATAACCACTTCATGCAAGCGGGAAACGTTTTCTATCGGTTGCCTTTCTTCATTAGAATCATTTTGGGAGCTTGCTTGAGATCTCGAAGATGGTTCAGAAGAAGTAGACTCCGGTCTTGGAAAAGCTGAGTCAGTCGAGGATACCCCCTGATTGGGAGACTTTCCCTCTTCGGAAGAGGTATTGTCTCTTGGTTTGGTAGATTTCCAAGGCCTCTTCCTGGACGAGCGAGCGGGCCGTTTGCTTCCCGGCCTGCGTGGTCCGGAAGGCCTTCGGCCACGCCCACGACCGGTAACCGGTCTTCTTTCCTTATTTTCGTCCGTACTAACTTCCTTACTAACTTCCTTGCTAGCTTCCTTTTCGTCGGATACCTCTTCAACTTCCGGCCGTGGTTCTTTTTGAATTCTGGATTTCTGCTCAATAACTTTATCTTCTTCCTTTTTGCGTTCGAGAACCGTGTAGGAAAAGTTCTCGTAGGGCAGGTTTTCTACGGTTTCAAATTTGATATCCACACCATTTTTTATTTCCAACTCCATCAGGCTTTTAGTTTTATGATTTAAAAGATAATTGGTAATTTGCGTGGAAATGCGTACTTCCAGAATTTTTACGTTACCGGTTGATAGATTTTCTTGAATTTTCCGTATCACGCTTAAGGCGGCAGAACTGTCTGTCTTGACATGGCCGGTTCCACGACAATGTGTGCAATCCATAAAAAAGCCGGCTTTAACGGGTGGAGAAAGCCGTTGGCGAGACATTTCCAGGAGACCAAAGCGGGATAATCGCGAAAAATTGACCCGTGCTTTATCGAGTTTGCAACTCTGTTTCATATGTTTTTCAAGCTGGGCTTTATTTTTCTTCTGAAACATATCGATAAAGTCAATAACGATCAATCCACCCAGGTCCCGCAACCGGAGTTGCCGGGCAATTTCTTCTGCGGCCTCCATGTTGGTCTTGAAAGCGGTTTCTTCCAAAGCGCTGGCGCCGGTGGTTCTTCCGGAGTTGACATCAATGGATACCATTGCCTCACCGACATCAATGACAATAGAGCCGCCGGAGGGTAGTTCCACCCGACGGTTATAAATACTTTCAATCTGCTGTTCGACGTTATAAAGGGAAAACAGAGGTTTAGTGTCTTTGTATAATTTAACCCGATTGCCCAGGCGAGGCATGACCATTTTCATAAACTGTTTAAGCGCGCGGTAGGACTCCTGGTTATCTACCAGGACTTCCGTGGTATCGTTAGAGAAATGGTCGCGGACCGTACGCACAACCATATCCGGCCCCTCATACAAAAGGCACGGAGCTTTGGTTTCAGGATCATTCGCCTTTTGTTCTATGTTTTCCCAAATCTTAAGAAGTGCCTGTATATCCCTTTGCAATTCGGTTTTTGTTCGTCCCAGGCCAGCCGTCCGGATAATAACCCCCATACTGGCGGGAACCCCCAAATCGGACATGATTTGTTTCATTTTTTTACGTTCAGCTTCATCTTCGATCTTTCGCGAAATCCCACTGGAGTCGCTAGAAACCATTAAAACCAGGAAACGCCCGGGAATGGTAACTGCATTGGTCAAGGAGGGCCCTTTGGCATCACGGCTCTCCTTAACTACCTGAACCAGCAGTTTCTGTCCTCGGACAAGGACATCCTGGATGCGGGTCCGGGCTTTTTTCTCCCCGGTCTGCAGGTAAGATTCGGGTAAGACATCCTTGAAAGGTAGAAAGCCGTACTTTTTTCCACCAAAATCCACGAACGCGGCTTCAAAGGCAGGCTCTACCCGGCTTACGACTCCTAGATAAATATTACCTTTGACCAGCTCCTGGGAGGAGTGCTCCACAATGATTTCGGCCAATTTGCCGTTTTCGATCACAACGGCACGGCATTCTTCCGGCTGATCCACGTTGATCAACATTTTTTTTGTTATTTTAGACATTTTTTATTTAGCCTTTCATAATTGCCGATCCTCGGCAATTTTAGCTCACTTCAATCCGGTCGCCCTGATGGCTCAAAACTTTAAATATTTCAAAAACCGGAGAGTCATGTTATTTTAATAACGTGTGTTATTTGGGAAATGAGCTTGTGTTATTTAGATTAATATTTTGCATTAGCAATAATTACCCAATATCCTGATTTTATTATTTTTCCCCCTGCCAATGGACGCCATCTCTGAAAACGAATTGAAAATGCCTCTTCTGGATGATTTGCGCCCAGAGGACTTGATCAACAAAACAATTTTTATTCGCGTGGATTTCAACGTTCCTCTGGTTTCCACGCCGAAAGGTTATCGGGTTGGGGACGATACCCGCATTCGCCGTTTTTTGGACATGACGTTTAAAAGAATTCACGAGCTTACGGATGGAAATTGTAGAATTATTATCGGTTCTCATTTAGGCCGCCCTCACAAGAAGCTGGACCGCCATGGTTGGGACGGCATTTTCAACATTCAGTTTGTCTGCTCTCATTTTGACACATTGATCCGAAAGTTATACGGGGATACCTATACTATATTTCCACCTGAAATTACCGATTCTCATTTAAAGAATTCCCTTGAAATTTGTTTTTCTCACCAGCTTCCCCAGGGCGGAATTAAGTTTCTTCCTAATCTCAGATACCTTCTCGACCCTCGCAGCCCGGATACCTACCGGCAGGAGTTTATCGAAGAATTGGGCAAAGTTTCTGATGTTTTCATTAATTGCGCGTTTGGATGCAGTCACCGCGTCACCAAGAGTATCAAGATACTTCCTCAAATAATGCGTAAGGCAGGCAAATTAGCGGTTGCAGGAACCCTCCTTCATGAGGAAATTGTACATTTAGGTCAATTCGGGAAGCGTGTACTTGAACACCCGGAACAAACTGCCGTGATCGCCGGAGGAGCCAAAATTGCGGACAAAATCGGTATATTAAAACAGTTTGTGGAGTCAAAAATCAAGTTAATCTTTATCGGCGGCCGAATGGTAAATGCTTTTCTACTGGCCCGCAGGCTGGAAAAGGATATTGACTCGCTGGATCTTAAACTTATCCCGCCTAAAATGTATGAGAATAAAAGCGAGGAGGAATGCCAGGACCTGTTGAATGAAATCAGGCTGGCGCATAATATTTTAAGTTTGGCGGTCATCAACGGTGTCAATATTATTTTCCCTGATGATTATAAAATCACAAAGGATTACTTTGAAACGGATTATACCATTCAATCCGAACCCGACTTTTCCCAGGATTTTCAGTTGGACCTTGGGCCCAAAACCATTGTTAACTATTCCAAAAATATCCTTCAAAAAGGTCAAATTAAACAAATTTTCTGGAATGGACCTCTGGGAGCCTATGATCACCCCAATTGTGATTATTATGCGGAAGGTTCAGTCAAACTGGCTCAGGTCTTGTTTGCCGCGGCGATTGTTGATGAAAGTCTTTCAGTGGTCATCGGTGGAGGCGATTCCGCCGCTATTCTAGACAAAATCAATATCAATGATCTTGAAAATCTGATTCGGAAAAACATCATCCACCAATTAAATAAAACAGTCAACTCCTCCCTGCTTTCAATTAATTTTAAAGAAAAAGACACTTACACCCTATTTAATTATTTCTCATCTAATTTTTTCGTTTCCACTGGCGGAGGAGCGTCTCTCGAATTTCTGGAGGCATTTTTAAACGATCGTTCCCAATCCCCCATCGAGTCCTATCTTCCGGGCACTGCAATCTTACTGGAACTGGTTTCCTCGAAATGAATATACCTGAGCCCAACGCAGACTCTAAAAGAATCAAATCCCGCGAGGCGATGATCCAGTACAAAAAATCCATAGCGGAACAGAAACCGTGGGAAGGCGGAATGCCTCTCGGCCAGGGGCCCCCGAACCGCGATGGAATGCCTAAAATTCCTCCCGGTCAGAATGTTACGGAGAAATGGCCGGTACTGGACCTGGGGGTTCAGCCTGAAATTCCTCTCGAGGCATGGAGCCTTACAGTCTCGGGGCTGGTTGAAAATCCGGAAATGTTCAACTGGAAGGCCTTCATGGATTTCCCCCAGGTTGAGGATATCTCCGATTTTCACTGCGTCACCACATGGAGCCGGCTGGACAATCATTGGGTAGGCGTTCGCTTCTCTGACATTGCCAATTACTGCCAAATTAAACCCGAAGCAAAATATGTTTATATCAAGGCCTATGACGGCTACTCCACCAACCTGCCCCTGGAAGAGGCTATGAAGTATGACGTTCTGTTGGTCCACCAGTGGGAAGGTAAACCTCTGGAAAAAGAGCACGGCGGCCCGGTACGCATGATCACTCCTCAGTTATATGCGTGGAAGGGAGCCAAATGGATCGGCGAAATCGTTTTTCGCGAGGAAGATGAACTGGGCTTCTGGGAACAACGAGGCTACTCCAACACCGCCGATCCCTGGCTCGAAGAACGGTATTCAAGATAATCCTTACCCCTAATCCCCCCTCAGGTCAATCGAAGCGTTTTGAGTTTGGAAAGGCTTTCAGACTTGAGGAGCGCATCCACCCCCTGGTCGCCAATGAAGGTATCGAACATCAAAAGAGTTTCGATATTGAGCAGAGTTTTGGTATTCGCCAAAGCTACCGCCGCCTCAACACGCAATACGTTGCGTGCCAGATTAAGGTGTTTTAACTTTTTAAAGACCTTGGATTTGGCCAGCGTCTTGATACCCTGATCGGTGATTTTAGAGCGATAAATATTGAGTTTGCGGACATGCATGAATCCCGGATTTATCGCCATGGCCTTCAGGACTTCATCTCCGAGCGGATTATCCTGGAGGATAAACACCTGAATTTTTTTGAATGGTCCCTGAGCCAGGGCCATTCCGCCATCCGGCCCAATACTGTTAAACCGAATATCCAGATGCACGAGGTTGGGAATAAATGGCGCCACGGATAGCGGGACTGCTCCTTTATCCCCTAAACTATTTTCTCCCATGTAAAGCCGCTTAAGCTTGGACAAGCGATTCGAATTAGCCAGGTGGGGAATCCCTCGATGCGTGATATTGTTTTTGGACAGGTCCAGATTTTCTATTTCTTCCAGATTGTCCGCCTGCATGAGCGCCTCCAACCCCTCATCACCGATGAATCGTCCCTGCATTTCCAGAGAGTCACCCTCCTCAGAAAGGCATTCGGCAACCAGGCGGTTGATGTATTCCATTTTAGTGGGAGTAATCATATTTATTTTAAATTGATGACACAGCGAAAACCAATATCGCTGTAGCTTCTTGAAAAAGGATAACTCCAGTCACGGTATCCAGCCTTCATGGCTTTGACACTGTCTGACCAAGCACCACCACGCCGGACCTTCATCACCCCTTTGGATGGCCCTCTGGGATTATACAGTGGTTCCAGGAAATAATACCTGGGTGAGTACCAGTCCGCAACCCATTCCCAAACATTGCCTCCCATATCAAAGATTCCAAACTTATTGGGCGGATATCGTCCGACTGGACTGGCTTTGACCTTCAATTCCAGGCCTCCGTGCGCCTGTTTTTTTTGAGGATCAAAATCAGGCCCCCAGGGAAACTCGCATCCATTAGCAGCGCCTGCAGCTTTTTCCCATTGGGCTTCACTGGGAAGGGCTTTTCCAATCAGGTGACAGTAATCAGCCGCTTCGTACCAGGTGATTTTTGTCACCGGGCAGTTATCGCAATGGGAAGATAAACTTCGACGCAGTTTGTGGTCAGGCATTACCTGTTCCAGGCGTATATTGGTCACCTCATAGATATCGATCATGAACGCATCCAGATACACCGGGTGAGCGGGAGCGCCATGCTCTGGCCCCAGGGAATCGCAACCCTGTTGAAACTTTCCAGCCGGAATCAAGACCATATTCCCACCTATGGATTCGCCTGCAGGAGAACGGTTGATATGTGACGGGGGGTCGGCCACTGCTCCGGTTAATGAGATCAGCAAAGCCGTTAGGAGTATTTGCATAATCGGATAAAGTTCTTATTCTCAGAACCAATTTAACCAGATGGATTTCTCAAAGTTTCCAGAATATTTAATGTCGCGTTGGAACGATTCAATGTATAGAAATGGATACCCGGCGCCCCCTCCTGTAGTAATATTTCACATTGGCGTGTGGCATATTCAATGCCAATTTGCCGAACCTTTTCCGGCGTATCCTGAGCCAATTCCAGTTCTTTCATGAGGGTTTCAGGGATAGTGGATCCGCACATTTTGGTAAACCGCTGGGTCTGTCTGACATTTAAAATGGGCATGATCCCCGGGATAATGGGTATTTTAATACCAATCGCCTGAGCCCTTTCAATAAAATCGAAATAAAACCGATTGTCAAAAAACAACTGCGTAACAATAAAATCGGCACCGGCATCTACTTTTCGTTTCAGATTGTCCAAATCTACATTCTTATCAGAACACTCAACATGCCCTTCCGGATAACCTGCCACACCTATACAGAAATCGTAATTTTCACGGATGAACCCGACCAGCTCATTGGCGTAAGCAAATCCGTTTTCCGGTCTGATAAATTTTTCCTGCCCCTGAGGAGGATCCCCTCTTAATGCCAAAATATTTTGGATACCTATTTCCTGAAGGGTGTCCAGGACGGATCGAATCTCCTCCTGACTGCTTCCCACGCAGGTTAAGTGAGCCATAGATTCCAAACCGATTTCATTTTTTATGCGGCCAACAAGATCAATGGTCTTGGACCGGGTACTGCCTCCAGCCCCGTAGGTAACAGAAACATAGGTGGGATTACAGGTTTTGAGTTGAGTGATGGTCGTGTACAATTGTTCAAAACCTTCAGAATCCTTTGGCGGGAAAAACTCGAAGGAGAAAGAAGGATTTACCTTGTCTAATATATCCTTAATTTTCATATGTTTATCATTATATCATAAAGGTCTGAGGAAAAAAGAAGGGTGTTCAGTCAAAGACTTAAAGCAGGGGCAGGAAAATTAATATATATCAAATTTCTTTAAATATTTAAGGAAGGTAACTACATTAACGAGTTCTACGGGATCTTCATCCAGCGCTTTTTTGGCGTCATCTGAAAAATAGCCGGTTGTGATAACAATTCCGCGTGCCGCCCCCTCCCCTTTGACACTTTCTAAAAACCCTTTCACTTTGAATAAATCGACCAAACTGTGGGGAGGATTGAAAATACAGAGAGCGAGATATTTACCGCCAACAATGGGAGTTTCATCGAACATATCAACTTCAAGTTCCTGTTCATTCGCCCAAATAGAATGTTTGTATTCAAGGTTAAATTTACCAAGAAACTCCAAACACTTTTCTTTAAAAGCCTCGCGGTCAATTAAATAGTAAGGCTTATCCTCTGGATTTTCAAAATGAATTTGTTCTTGCGGGGGTGGAGGTGAAACGTTTTTGAGAAGGAGGATCAAAACGATCCCAATTGCGAATGCCACAAATGTGATTATAAAGAGGGACACTTACTTGATCATTTCATCGTAAATTTTGTCTTTTTTGTTTTCTTTGATAAGGCGGTCGTGTTTGACCATTTGAACAATTGCCACCCAAAACCAGAAAGCTACAATCCCCAACATGGCGCCAATGGGCATATTGTCAGGTTTTAAGGCAATAATCAGAAAGTTTTCGAGACCTGAATTTTCCATTAGAGCAATCCTTTAAAAAACATAAGATATTTTACATCAATTCAGACTTTGTTCCGAAATAAAATTTTATTCATCCTCTTCTTCATCTTCACCATCGGCCGCTTCTTCAGCACCGCCATCTCCGGTATCTTCCTCATCTTCACCCCCGCCACCCAAAGAGGCCTCAAAATCAATATCTTCAGCGGTGTTATAAGAAAGGATCAAATCACTGATATGCTTGATATGAGAATCGGTATTCCCACCTTCAAAGGTCCGGAGTTCACTGAATTTTGTGGGAACAGTATACTTATCATCAACCTTGTTCCAATGATTGGGCATTAAAGTCCAAGGAATCATTCCCCGGGTATCCTTCAACCACTTGGGGATCCAACCCTCCTTTAACCGTTGGGCGGCAACTGAGAAGTCAATTCCTTTAGCTCCTTCATCGTGACATTTACCGCAATCCATATAATTTGCAATTTTTACGCCCTCTTGAATACTGGCTTTACTCTTTTTGACATGAACTCCTGTCTCATACTTAATTTCGCTCGGAGACATGGCTTCAAAATAAGCGGTCATGTCACGGACTTCCTTATCGGTAAAGGAAAAAGTCGGCATACGAACATTCATCCATGTTCTTACAGGAGTCGGCTTTTTAAGGAATGAGAACAGCCAGGACCCCTTTAATCGCTCTCCTACATGATAATCACCCATTTCCAAAGGAGGGGGATATTGTGTTTTAGATGAAAGGTATTCCTGAATATGGCCACCTGTGCGGCCCACCACATGGCAACCCCGGCAATTATACTCAGCGATTAAACGTCGCCCTCTTTCTATCGTCTTCTCTTTTTCGGTATAATTTTTTTGGTACTGCTCTGGAATTTTTACTCCATTAAACCCTTTGAGTAAAACTAACAAAGCTTCTACTTCATCCGGTTTTAATTCAAAGTTGGGCATTTTATCCAGAATACGCTCGGTTCGATAAGCCCGTGGATTTTTCAATTTAGTACGGGCCCATGATTCCCACGTATGAGGAATGTGCGAATCGCCAAACTCCAGTTCCCGGACTTGCTTGTTACCAAAAGCCGACAATTCAGGAGCAATTCGTCCCTCTTTTTCCATACCTTTGATATCATGACAAGCGAAACAGCCTCTACGTCTCACCAGGGTTTCACCCAGTTTAATCAACTCAGGATCATTGAGTTGGTCCTCCACGCCCTCTTGCGGACGCTTTTGGTCGAACTGAAGTAGATATGCGGCTATATCTGTTGCCTGCTCCAGAGTTAACCGGAGATTAGGCATAATACTCTTGGGATTATATTCGTCCGGATTTTTAATCCAGCTGACCAGCCAATCGGGATTCACTTTTTGCCCGATATTCGTTAAATCAGGACCAAACAATTCTCCGTTTCCATTAACTTTGTGGCAGGCCTGGCATCCGACTGTTTCAAAAAGCTTTTTACCCTTTGCCGGGTCTCCCCCTTGATATTTTTCAGCCGGCTGATAACCTTTTTCAGAGACATTCCATATATAGGCTGAAATAGCTAAAGTATCCTCGTCACTCAGGCTAAAATTGGGCATACGGGTTTTAGGCAGATAATTTCTCGGCTTCTTGACCCATCGAACCAGCCAACTGGAATCCACTTTAGACGCAATGCGCAGGAGGCTTGGACCTACTTTACGTTCTTTTTGATAACCATCAACCAAATGGCAACCATGGCAACCAAGTTTGATGAATAATTTTTTGCCTTTTGTAAGTACCGGAGCGCCTTCCAATTCCAATTGGGCAGCATGACAATTCCGGCAGTTTGCCTGCATCAAGCTACCCGCAAGAATGGGTTCGTTAATGCCTACAGATTGATCCATCTCGTGATGAGAACCATGAGCGTCTTCCGTTGGCGCAGTTGCTGTTCCCTGGCCTTTGTGGCACCAAGTACAACCAGTTACCAGCGGATCGTGCTTCTTTATGTATATTTCCCGATTAGGATGGGATTTCAGGGGGTTCTCAAAATTCTCATAACGTTCATCATCATAGGAAATGTGACAGGTATGACAGCGATCAACTTTATAGGTAACTTCCTGGAAATTATTTTTACCGTAAGAAGGTATGACGGTTTGAAGAATTTCAGCCGGTTTCCAGAAAAAAGGATAGGGTTTGTAATAATCCATCCGGCCCTCAAGAATAACCTTATCATTGACCAGCTTGGCAAGATCCTTTTGCAGAGTTTCCTTTTTTGCCTTAAATTTTAGAAGTTTCTCCTCGGCATCATCTCTTTCGCGAACAGCATCTTCAATGATGGGATCGTAATGCTTAATTTCCTTTTTAGTATCTTCAACTTTGGCCAGTTGGACTTCGAAGTTTTTACCTTCGTGCATGGCTTTTTTATAATAGTAGTAATACTCATCCAACCGGCTTTTAGCAAACTTCTGCTCTTCGGTAACCTCATCTAAATGAATTTGAGCTTCAAGAGCGGCTTCGGCAAGTTCTTCATATTCATGGCTATCCGCCATTTTCTGCTCTTCAGAGTTTATGGCAGCTACAATTTCTTGCTCTTTAGCCTGAATTTTCCCATTGACCTCTTTAAATTCAGCTTCAGCAAGGGCAAATTGCTCCTTGTAGAAAACATCCTGAAATTCCTTATAACCACGCCGGGTGTACTCATCATCCCAAAAAGCCCACAGGGTGACAAATAAGGCGGCGCCAGCCACCAGGAAATACAGAAAACTGTACGAGGTGGTCTCGTCAAATTCTCCTTCTTTTCTATTCGAATCTTCTGTCATGTGATTTTGAATCTCAGATGTTAATCCAGGGAGTGACCATAATATATTTAATGTTGAACGCCAGTCTTAAAACAATTTTAATTACAATTCCAATCATGATCAGCAACAGATTGATCTTCAGCAACATTCGAAGAATACCGACGTTCTTGATGGCTTTGCGCTCCAAAAACATATAACCGGCAGTTCCCAGAATAAAATAACCAAGCACCACTGAGAATCCAAATGCAGCCGAATACCAGTAATCCCGAAATCCAAACGCATATGGAAGATCAACGTTTACCAGAGCCACCACTTTATGAGGATCCCAATACTGCCAAGGCATGAATAAATTCCAACCAGGACCGCGCAGGAAAACACCCATGATGATAAGGGCAATCCATAAAACCAGGAAACCGAATGAATATACCCAAATAGCGAATTTTCGTTCTGTATAAGTATAGTAACCGTTACCCTTGGGATTGACATCCAGGTAAGGTATCAACATCAAACCAACAATGATCAACACTGGCGCGATAACACCCGCAAACCAGGGATCAAAATATACGAGAATATCTTGCAGGCCTAAAAAATACCATGGCGCCTTGGACGGATTAGGTGTCTTAGTTGGATTTGCCGCTTCTTCCAGGGGGGCATCGATTACAATCGACCACACCGCCAAACCGATAATAACGATAAGCGAGCATAAAAACTCAAGGCGAACCAGATAAGGCCAAACATGGACTTTTTCCGGTAAATCCTCAGCAGTCTTCTTTTTAACGGCAGTGGCCATAATCAGATCGATTCCTTAAAATTAACTGGATACCACGGAACAAAACAACTCTTAAAGAGGGCCGGAAATACCACCATCTTTTCTGATTCTCCAGAAGTGGACAATCATAAGAGCACCGGCCACCAGTGGAATAAAAATGCAATGCAAAACGTAAAAGCGCAACAAAGCCGGGGGGCCTACAAGGCTTCCTCCCAACAAAACGGATCGGGCATCATACCTGGGACTGATAAGAGGGACGAACTCCTGAAACGGACCCTCATGGCCTAAAAATGGGGTTCCGCGGGCCATATTGGTTCCTACGGTAACCGCCCACATGGCCAGCTGATCCCAGGGAAGAAGGTAACCCGTAAAACTTAAAAGCAGGGTAAAGGTTACCAAAAACACACCGATAACCCAGTTGAACTCTCGCGGCGGCTTGTAAGAGCCTGTCAGGAAAACACGGAACATGTGTAACCAGACGGTGATCACCATTGCATGCGCCGCCCATCGATGCATGTTTCTCATCAACATGCCGAAAGGAACATCATACTGCAGATACTTCATATCAAAGTAAGCGTATTCCCCTACCGGCCGGTAATAAAACATTAAAATGACACCCGTAACAACGGTGGAAAGAAACAAAAGAAACGTAATACCACCCATACACCAGGTAAACTTGATCCGTAATGCATGTCGATGGATTTTAACCGGATGCAAATGCAGCCAGACATTGCTCGCTATCTGCAACACCCTGTTTCGGGGCGTGTCCGCATAACCATGCCGGAAGGAAGAAGTCCACACCTGCGACTCGGTAAACTTCTTGGCAAGATCATTCCACAGTTTACCGCTCTTCAAGTCCGCCATGATTTCGGCTATATTCGGAATTTTGGGCTTGTTGGCCAAAACTAAAACCTCCGTAAAATCAGCTTAGATAATTTTGGAGTGAAAACCTATACCCGGAGAAACGCCCCGGGTTTGCCCCACTCTCCCTTTTCAAACAGAAACTTCTTGCTCTTATCAATGACAATTTGCCCGTCGGGTCCCACTTCTACTTTCAAACGCTCCAAGGGACGCGGTGCAGGACCTTCGAAGTTCATTCCATCCATAGTAAAACCACTCCCATGACATGGACATTTGTACTTGCTCTCACTTTTCAACCAAAGAGGTGTACACCCCAAGTGGGTACAGCGGGCCAGAATTGCATAGAGCTTTTCCTCATCTCGAACTACCCAAACCCGCTGGTCAGACACCCATTTGGTGCTCACTTCTCCCACAGTATAATCGCCCGGGTTACCAGCCTTAAACTTAGGTGATGGCTCAAATAACACCCTGGGAAACAGAAGCCTCAAAAAATACAGGGAAGACAGCCCCAATGAGGCGGTGAAGCTGGCCCATCCGGCTAAAGAAAAAAAGTCTCGCCGCGACCAAAGAGTATCCTGTGCCTCGTCCTTTTTATCCTTTGCAGGGTTGGCGGCCGGGGCCGGTTTTTTTATCTCTTTCTGTTCACTCATAAAAGATTGCGTTTCAATTACTTATGGAAACTCTGTTATGGAAGAATGCGTTGCGGGTCACTCCGGGGTTTCCCGTTAGCAGAGGAGAGTTTTTAACATAATTAGAATATTGAGTCAAGGCTTGATATTCCCCCTAAAACCTTGAATTAACGCCGGACAGACAATGCCTGCGCACAGGCTTTTGCCGCTTGAATAATAGGCTTTAAATGAGCCGCACGACTTCCATTAAAATGAGCAAGATCTTTGAGCAAACCACCTTCTCGCATTTTCGTTTGAATTATACTGATAACTTCGTAGGCATTACGACCCGATACCTGCGCACCAATGATTCTAGACGTATCACGGTCCACTACAATTTTACAGAATTCAGGAAAAGATGAGTCGGTGGTATCCCCCGGATCGACATCATATCGGCCTTCCACAGCACGATAACCCTCAAAATGCGCCTTCCCGAAAAGACAGCCAATACTTGCTATTGGAGTCGTTGTTTGCAGGTAAAAAGGAATCTGACTTCTTTGAATGGATTGTCGTTCTCCCGCGGCATTGATCCCGGCCACACGGCCCTCTTCCTCTGAAATCTGAATAGAACGTGATCGCCCGGTCACACTTCCCGCTGCAAAAATACCCTTACGGGATGTTTCCATTTGCTCATTAATCCATATTTCCCGACGGTTCCCGCAATCAATTTTCAGAGAATCCAAACCCAACCCGGAAGTATTTCCATGACGTTCGGCCGACACCAGAATCTTTTCGGTAGAAAACTTAACGTCGCCATCAAGGGTAACGTCTATCATGCCTGGAGATTTAAAAATGGAAATAATTTTTTTGCCCAGCAGAACCTTGATTTTTAGTTTTTTGAATTCTTTTTCAAGGGCTTCGATCAAAGAGGAATCCAGGTCATGAACCAAGCGTGTATTTTCATCTACCAAAAAGACTTTGCAACCCAACATATTAAACAATTGGGCTCCTTCCAGCGCAGCCTTGTCTCCGCCGATAATTAAAATGGAAACTGGCAGTTTCTTCATTTTCATGAAAAGGTCAATTGGGAGCAGTCGATGCTCATCAAACGGAAGTGCCGAATTAGAATGGGGCTGGGATCCCGTGGCAATAATAATTTTCCCGCACTCAAGGTCAATATCTTTTTCAGGCAGGCGGATAGACACTTTCCCGGGATCCTTTAAAAAGCCGGTCCCGCGAATCAACTCCACACCGGAATCTTTGAGGCGATCCTCTGTTTTCTTGGCAATAATTACGGATTGGAGTTCCACTTCTTCCAAAAGATGAGCAAAAGAAATCTTTTCTCCAGAACGTTTTTGCCAATCATATGCAATTTGGAGAGGAAGCTGTCCGCGGAGCAGCGAATGTCCACCAATGCGACCGCATTCCACCAGCCCCACAGTGGCTCCCTGTTTTGCAGCTGATTCCGCCGCAGAACAACCAGCTGTTCCACCGCCTAAAATAATGACGTCAAAGTCATTCATAAAACCTATTTCCAATACGTTGTGAATGATAATAGACCATTACAGCATATTAGCTGGGGGTTGGGCAACGGGAGGATTTTTTCTATAAAATACTGAAAGCGGCTATACCCACCAAAAGGACCAAGCCGATAGAGGAAATAATCGCATGTGCAGTTACATTCCATTTCCTGCTGAGAGGAATAATCGTTACAAAATAAATCAGGACAAGATAATTGAATAGGGAGTTTCCTAATAATCGGTGAGTGACGACCAAAAAAACTCCCAAAGAGACAAGAACCGCCCAATATACGTAACGATGAAGTTTATACCGCTTCATTCGGATATCTTGGGGAAGCATGCTGACCCCAATCATGATATTAGCGATGACGATCAGGATAGCAAGTAAAATGGAAAGGAAGCTGGGATGGGAAAATATATCGCCTAAACTGGTCGCCTGCATTTGCGAAGGAACCCTGAAAATTGGTGCCGATGGGGAGAGTCGAACTCCCACGGGTTGCCCCATACGCCCCTCAAGCGCACGTGTCTACCAATTCCACCACATCGGCATTAGATAATAATTATTCTTTGGGTTGTTCTTCTTTTTTGTCAGCGGTCGTTGCGGGTGATGGAACAGTAGTTTCTTCCACTCCCTGGATAATCGAACTCTTGTCCTTTTGGGTGGAAATCACCGCAAGGCTTAATGAGGTGACCATGAAAATGATTGCCGCTCCCGTGGTGAGCTTGGTGAGGATATTTCCCGATCCGCTACTCCCGAACATGGCCTGACTTCCGGCGGAACCCAGAGAAGCTCCCA
Organism: Nitrospinota bacterium; assembly: GCA_029879645.1. Taxonomy (GTDB): domain Bacteria; phylum Nitrospinota; class Nitrospinia; order Nitrospinales; family Nitrospinaceae; genus SZUA-226. Next base: position 20,684 of record JAOUPX010000009.1, on the reverse strand, counting down.
TAGCGGCGCCTTTTCCTGCCTGCAATAACACGACCAAAATAAGGAACAATCCAACAACAACATGCAGGATACTAATAAAGGTATGCACGGGTTTCCTCCAAAATACGATTAATGAACAGCTTCGATAATAGCATAAAACGAATTAGCTTCCAAACTGGCGCCGCCCACCAGGGCTCCGTCAATGTCCGGTTGAATCAAAAGAGAAGAGCTATTTTCCGGGGTTACGCTCCCACCATAAATTATTCTGACCTCTTGTGCCAACTCCGCTCCAAACTGGGAATCTACAAGCGCACGGATATGTTCATGGATATCCTGAGCCTGTTCCGGTTGCGCGTTTTTTCCTGTCCCAATAGCCCAGACTGGTTCATAGGCAATAGTCGTTTTTCTCATTTCCATGGGGGTAAAATGATTCCAGCTCTTTTCCAGTTGATTCTTGATAACATCCCTGGCCTGTCCCGCCTCGCGTTCTTCCCAGGACTCTCCAACACATAAAATAGGCCACAGACCTTCGGATAAAGCCATCTTTAATTTCAAATGAATCAACGCATCATTTTCCTGAAACAGTTTTCGCCGCTCAGAGTGTCCTATCAGGACATAACGGCAACCGACCGAAACTAACATTGCCCCGGAGATTTCACCCGTAACAGCCCCTCCAGCCAAATGAGAAAGATTCTGAGCCCCAAGTTGGATACCAGTTCCCCTAAGGGCAGCAGCCGCCACTGAGAGTGATGTGAAAGGGGGAATCAACGCCACTTCCGCAGGACAGGAAGACGACACCCGTTCTTTCAATTGATGAATCAATTCCAGGGATTCCGGGATGGTTGTATTCATCTTCCAATTCCCGGCAATCAGCTGTTTTCGCATATTTTACTTTAAGTTATTAAATCTAAATACCCTTTTTAATCAAATACTTCAAGATATCCTTGGTCCGGGAGGAATAGCCCCATTCATTATCGTACCAGGCCAGAATCTTTACCATATTTTTACCGATGACCGTGGTCGACAGGGCATCTACGATGCTGGAGTCATCGGCACCATTATAATCTACCGAAACCAGTGGCTTTTCTTCATAACGAAGAATTCCCTTTAGCGCGTTTTGGGAAACTTCCTTAAAAACAGCGTTTACTTCTTCAGAAGAAGTTTCACGTTCCACTTCGGCCACTAAATCAATCAGTGAAACATTCGGAGTTGGCACTCGAATGGCCATTCCATCCAGTTTGCCCTTGAGCTCAGGCAATACCAGGGCAACGGCCTTGGCCGCTCCGGTGGTTGTGGGAATCATCGATACCGATGCTGCACGGGCCCGGCGTAAATCCTTGTGAGGTAAATCCAAGATCTTTTGATCGTTGGTATAGGAATGGATCGTGGTCATCAACCCCTTACGAATCCCGAATTTATCGTTCAACACTTTAGCCACGGGTGCCAGGCAATTGGTCGTGCAGGAGGCATTGGATATAAGCTGATGCTTTTGAGGATCGTACTCACCCTCATTGACACCAAGGACAACAGTCACGTCCGGATCGGTGGCAGGAGCTGAGATAATCACTTTTTTGGCACCGGCTCTCAGGTGCTTGGAGGAATCGTCCCGCTTGGTAAAGAAACCGGTGGATTCAATCACCACATCGATTCCCAGTTCCTTCCAAGGCAACTCCTCTGGGTTTCTTATAGACAGGATTCGAATAGGTTTCCCATCCACCAACAGTTGGCTGTCTCTGGACTCAATGTTATTGGGAGTGATGCCCTGTACGGAATCATATTTAAACAAATGAGCCAAAGTGGCGGCATCCGTTAAGTCGTTAATGGCAACGACTTCGATATCTGCACATTCTTTATCCTTTAAAATACACTTAAGGACGTTTCTGCCAATCCGCCCGAACCCATTAATTGCCACTTTAGTGGTCATTTAGCCTCCTTACCCTATCAATTACACGACAACAGATTGGAACCCAAAAAGCTCCATTTTCTCTATATTTAATAACTGTTTCAACGGAATATTTGATACAAGCTCACCGGGATATTCCTGAAAAACTGGAAGGAGCCGAATTATGAAGAAATTGTCCCGTCAAGTCAACTGTTCCCGGATTTAAAAAATTAATAACCGGTACGTCGGGAACAACCCTCTTGAATAGCCTGAATCATGTCCCGGGTGGCCTTTTCCAAACCGTGATACACAGAGCGGGAAACCAGACTATGCCCAATGTTCAGTTCCTCAATCTCCCTTATTTCTGCGATGGCACCGACATTTTCCTCGGTGAGACCGTGACCGGCAAAAACCCGTAAACCCAGTTCTGAAGCATGTCGGGCAGCTATTCTAATCTTATCCAATTCGTGTTGGACCGCCATACTGTCTTCACATTCCGAATACCTCCCGGTATTGATCTCGATACTCTGGGCTCCCACTTTATGTGATGCATCTATTTGTTTAAGGTCTGGATCAACAAACAGGCTGTACAAAATTCCCTTTGATTGAATCTTTTCACGAATTTTTATTAGATGTTCCTGTTGGGAAATGACATTCAGACCTCCCTCGGTGGTTATTTCCTGCCGCTTTTCCGGAACCAGCGATACTTGATAGGGGTTAGTTTTAAGAGCGATCTCCACCATCTCCTCCACTGCGGCCATTTCCAGATTGAGAACGGTACTGATTTTATTGCGGATGCGGAATACATCATCATCCTGAATATGTCGGCGATCCTCACGCAAATGAACGGTAATGCCGTCAGCCCCGGATTTTTCGGCCAACAGAGCGGCGGTCAGTGGATCCGGTTCTATTGTTTTACGGGCTTCTCTTATAGTGGCAACGTGGTCGACGTTGACAAACAGACGAATCCTATTTTCCATCTTGAACCTTCAAAATTTCACTGACCACCTTGAGCACACGATTCGTTTCCAGGACATCGTGCACGCGAAGAATACGCGCTCCCTTCATCACTCCTACCACGGCGATCGCAAGGGAGCCCTCCAGGCGTTCAGCTACCGGCAAATCCAAAATTTTACCTATAAATGATTTACGGGACGCACCCAGTAAAAGCGACTTATTTAACGATGCGAATTTATCGAGATGCGCCAGAATATCAAGATTATGCTCGGTCGTTTTCCCAAACCCGATTCCAGGGTCTACCCAGATGCGATCGGACGCAATGCCTGCAGACTCCGCAGTCCGGACGCCCTCCTCCAGAAAAGATATTATCTCCCCTACGCAATCTTGGTAATGAATATTTTCCTGCATAGAATCTGGCAATCCCAACATATGCATAATGATTACACCGGCATCATATTCGGCGATAATGGGGGCCATTTGAGGGTACCGGAGGCCTGTAATATCATTGATGATAGAGGCGCCAGCGTCCAGAACCCTCTGAGCGACACCCGGCTTATAAGTATCGACCGATACCGGAACCGAAAAGCTTTTGCACATTTTGATTATAACCGGAAGGATTATTGATAATTCTTCTTCTTCCGAGATGGGTTTAGAACCCGGCCGTGAAGACTCTGCCCCTATATCGAGATAATCCGCCCCTTCCTCGATCATTCTCTCGGCGGACAAAAGAGCGGCCGTTACGGTAGGAATCCGGCTATCCGGAAAAAAGGAATCTGGAGAAAGGTTGATGATTCCCATGATTTTTGGAGGCTCAAAACTACTCATTGATTTTATATGGGAGTTCACTGAAAGCCGGCTTTGGATTACAGGTAAAAAAAACTCCACTCCAGAAGGATCGGGAGTGGAGTTGGGAATTTCTTCATTTAAAAATCGTAAGTATTCTTTAAGCGGGAGATGGGTTGGGCATACCGCCTAAAAGACCCTCGGGATCATCCAATGGCCCCTTCTTTTTCTTACCTTTTTTGTCTTTAGCAAGAACTGAATCATCGGGAAGCTCTTCTTTCGGGGTCTCATCATTATCCGATTTTGGTGGTTTGCCATCGATGATTTCGGCAATTTCCTTAAGGTCCAGAGTTTCATGCTCCAATAAAGCAAGGGAGAGCTTTTCCAGAGAATTGCGATTCTTGGTGAGCAAATCCATCGCGGTATTATAACCGCCCATAACAAGAGCTTTAACCTCCAGATCGATCAACTTGGCTGTTTCGTCACTGAAGTTTTTCTGCGAAGAAAAATCTTTTCCGAGAAATACCTGCTCCTCCTTGGTTCCATAGGTCAGGGGCCCCATTTTTTCGCTCATTCCCCATTCGCAAACCATTTTACGCGCCGTTTCTGTGGCACGTTCAATATCATTGCCTGCGCCGGTGGTCATTTCCCCGAGGCAAATTTCCTCAGCAACCCTGCCACCCATCATTATGGCCAGATTATTAATCAAGTATTTGCGGGGATAGGTATGTTTGTCGTCTTCCGGTAACTGCATGGTAACTCCCAAAGCCCGACCACGCGGAATAATGGTTACCTTATGCAAAGGATCAGCTCCCGGAAGCAAGTAGGCTACCAGGGCATGCCCGGCCTCGTGATAGGCGGTATTTTTCTTTTCTTTTTCCGTTATCACCATACTTCGCCGTTCAACGCCCATTAACACCTTATCCTTGGCGTTTTCAAAGTCAACCATAGTGACGACTTTCTTCTCGGCACGTGCGGCCAATAAAGCCGCTTCATTAACCAGGTTGGCCAAATCGGCTCCGGTAAAACCCGGTGTTCCTCGAGCGATAGTTTTTAAGGTCACATCGTCGTCCAAGGGTACTTGTGAGGTGTGAACTTTCAAAATACCTTCGCGGCCTTTGATATCGGGCCGCGCGACCACCACCTGGCGGTCAAACCGGCCTGGGCGGAGCAATGCAGGGTCCAATACATCCGGTCTGTTGGTAGCGGCTATGAGGATGACACCTTCATTGTTTTCAAAGCCGTCCATTTCGACCAGCAATTGATTTAAAGTTTGTTCACGCTCGTCGTGCCCACCCCCCAAACCGGCGCCACGATGTCTTCCTACGGCATCAATTTCATCAATGAAAATGATACAGGGGCTGTTCTTTTTACCCTGGTCAAATAAATCGCGAACACGGGAAGCACCCACGCCAACGAACATTTCCACGAAATCCGATCCGCTGATACTGAAAAAGGGCACATTGGCTTCACCGGCAATAGCACGGGCCAACAGGGTTTTGCCAGTGCCGGGAGGTCCTACAAGCAGAACACCCTTGGGAATTTTACCGCCCAGTTTGCTGAATTTCTGTGGTTCTTTCAGGAATTCAATAATCTCATGCAATTCTTCTTTGGCTTCATCCGCGCCGGCCACATCCTTGAAGGTGGTTTGATTCTTCTTCTCACCCATCAGGCGGGCCTTGCTTTTTCCGAAGGAAAGGGCTTTCCCGCCCCCAGATTGCATTTGCCTCATGAAGAATATCCAGATTCCCAATAACAGAATGAGGGGGAACCATGAAATAAGGACATTGGTATACCAATTATTAGTATCAGGAGGCACCACCACTGTACGAACACCTTTTTTACGTAAAAGCTTCATGAGCTCAGGGTCTTCGATCAGGATATCGGTTTGAAAAGGTCCACCTTTCGTATATTCACCCGTAACCTTCTGGCCATCAATTTTAACTTCCTTAACCTCTCCATTCTCTACAAGATCAAGAAATTCACTGTATACAACCTTCGGGGATTCCACCGGTTGGTTGATCATATTGACCAATGCCAACAGGATGAATGCGATAATGATCCACAAAGCTAAATTTTTATAAAATTGGTTCAAAACCTTCTCCTTTATTATGTCGACGGATGGAAAAACCCCGTTCTTCTAGTCTTGAATTAATATTAGCATATTTCATTGGGGAAATGGGCCTTTCTTTACAGTCTCCATCCCGCCGGCAAATCAGGGTAAACCACTAATTAATAAGACGTTTCTGGAATTCTCAGTCACTCGGTAGCGGTGAGCGATCCTCATGCCATATACCCAAATAATATCGTTTTCGATGGTTGTCAAGATGGGTATCCGAGATCGGGCATTCCGGGGAACTTTCTCATCAATAAATAGAGACTTCAATTTTTTTGTCCCATTCATACCCAACGGTTGAATCCGGTCGCCGGGTTGAAAAAAACGGATCAGGATTTTCTCTCCTGTTTTGTCGAAGTCGAGAAATACTTTCTTTGATGAACCGTTCTCAATATCCGCGTCGGCCCGCTCTATTAAACAAGTATTCAAAGTTACCCCACTATCTTCAACTGACGTTTCGCCGGGAATATTGAGAGGCACAACCTCGTTATCATTTTTTTCACCTTTTATGATGACGGATGGGCTTTTCAGGATTCTTTTAAAGGTTAACCGGTCACCAATGCGTCCAACCTTGATCTGGCCCGGCAGATCGATGCTTTTTCCATTTTGTCCGATTTTAATTAATTGCAGCACCTGCTGTATATGTTGAAAAGTAATCTTCCTTAAGTCACCTTTAAGAAAATGCAATGCTTCCCGGATCAACCGTCTCTGGAGCGATTTGGGAAATATCAAAAAAGCCTTTACCTCCAAATCCAAACTTCCCTTATGCTCAGACACTGAGGAGAGCTGATTGAATTCCTGCTTCACCAGCCTGTCTAACCAGTCATTGTCATCCCGAACAATTTCAGCAGTCTCAATCAGATTACTGGCAATTCCGGGATTATAATTCTTTTGAAGATAGGGAATCAGCTCCAACCGGATTCTATTGCGCAAATAATCCGACTTCTCATTAGTTGAATCCTGACAATAGGAAATATTTCCTTTAGTTAAAAAATCGATAACATCCGCCCTGGAACAGTTGAACAACGGACGAATATATGGAAATCGGACGGGACTCATCCCTCCCAGTCCCTTAAGGCCACTCCCCCGCAATAGATTCATTAAAACGGTTTCCACCTGATCACCCTGAGTATGTCCCAAAGCTAATTTATGTCCACCCAGTACGTTTAAAGCAGATTCAAAAAACTGCAAGCGAATTTCCCGCGCTGTTTCCTGAAAGGAGTACTTGGAAATAAAATATTCGGAAGGAACATCTATTGTTTCGATCAAGGTTTCGATATCCAGACTTTTACCCAATTCATGCACAAACCGGGCATCACTATCAGACTCCGCTCCACGTGCGCTATGATTCAGATGAACCACTTTAATATCAAAATCGATTATTTCCCTCAATTCTACCAGGCTGTGCAGCAAGGCCACCGAATCCGGCCCTCCGGATACGGCCACAAGAACACGTTCTCCCGATTCAATCATAGAATGATCAAAGAGGGTCTTTTTAACCTTATCAATAAATGAATTCATGGTTACTCAAAACATTGAATTATTTTGAGAAGGAGAGATGGGATCTGACGTATGGATTGTGGAATTAAAGATGATTCAAGAGTTCTTGTTTCTTTTTGTGGTAATCTTCCTCGGAAATTCTCTGGTTATCCCTTAAGTTTTTATAGTACCTTAATTTTTCCTCAAAACTCTTAAATTTGGAATATTCATTGGCCTGAGCCAACGAGTTGGGCTCTACGGACGAATTCAACCCTACTTCCTGACTGCTCAGCGGACTCTCTGGAGCTTCAGCTAAAACGTCATTTCCTGCCCCCGGCCTCACCGTTGGGGTTGAAAATAACTTGTTCTGAACAAAAGCATTTTCCTTGAGTTCATTCATATAGTCACGGAACTCTTGCTCACTCTTGTCTTTTATAAAAATATTGTTAATTTCGTCCCGTACTTCGTCCAAGGCAAGGGTACCTCCGGGGGTGATTTTATCTACCTTGATGATATGCAACCCATAGGGAGTTTCAACCAAACCGCTCACCTCACCTTCTTTTAAATCAAAAGCAGCCTTTTCAAATTCCGGCACCATCTTTCCACGTTCCAATTCACCCAGGTCTCCTCCTGAAGATGCAGAAACATCTTCCGAGAACTCCCTGGCTACCGATGCGAAATTCTCTCCCGACCTGATTTTTATCAGCGCCTGTTGAGCCTTGATCCTTTTGATCTGTTTATGTTCCTCCGGCAATTCATCTTCCATTAAAAACAGGATATGTCTTAATTTCAACTTTGCAGGAACCCAGTACCTCTGTATATTTTTATCGTAATATTCCTGTATTTCCTCCTCGCTCACGGAAATCCGCTTACGTACTTCATACCCTCTGATATCACTCATCATAATCTGTTCGCGGATTTTCTGGCGATATTCTTCCATGGATTTACCTTCGGCCCTGAGCATCAGCTCCAATTCCCCTTCTTTCAATTGATTCAGCTGCTCAATATCCTGGATCGCGCTATTCACCCGCTTATCATCTACTTTGTAACCGCGCTTCTGACCGGCATCCACCAACAATTTTTCCATGATCATGGCATCAAGCTCTTCACTCATCACCTGCTCTTTGGTAGGCATGGGTTGAACATTCATTTTCCGAAAGTTCATGATCTTCAAAAAAACCCTTTCTTCCAGCTCGCTTAGGGTAATGATTTCTTTATTTACTTTGGCTACGATACGGTCAACAGTTGCCGTCAAACCTGAAACGGGGAGCCACAGCAAATTCCACAGGAAGAATGCAGTGAAGAACAAATGTCTAAATGGAATCCAATATCTCATATTTAATAATGATTTCTGCCTTCTGCCTGATTTCATCAACCCATTTCTGAAAAGCTTTCTCCTGGGCCTCATGCAATAATTTGGCGTGAATTTGTTTTTGGGATTCCTCAAAATTCATATTACGTTCAGGTTTCTTGTCGACAACTTTAAAAATATGAAATCCATAAGGGGTTTGAATAATATCGCTGACACTACCGACATCCAACTCAAAAACCCCATCAAACTCTTTTTGCATTTGCCCTGCCTCAAAGTATCCCATATCGCCGCCGGACTTTCCTTCAAGCCCAAGAGAGTGCTCTTTGGCTAAATCTGAAAACGATTTTCCCTTCTGCACCATCTTTAAAATCCGTCGGGCCTCATCCTCCGTTTCCACCATTATGTGGAGTGTTCGGACTTGTTCGCCTTTTTGAAATTCCTCTTTGTTATTGTTAAAGTAGTCCAGCATATCTTTTTCCGGAATTTCAATCTTACGATTTATGACCTCTTCGGTTAGTTTTCGAATCAGCAGGTTGGCTTTTAATTTTTCGTCCCACTGATACCTGGAAATTTCTTCAATCTCCAAAGCTCTCTCAAAGGTGTCTTCTTTATAACCCTCTTTATTTTGATCCAGATATTTTTCAAATTCGGCGGAAGTCACCTTGATGCCCTGCCTGATGGCCTCTTGACGAAGCAGGCTTTCCTGAATAAGTTCGTTGAGGGTATTCATTTTCAACCAGGTTTCCTGGTTGGGTTCAACAACGTCGTTTTTCCTGACCCGGTATTTCCTTTTGGACCATTTCAGTTCATTTTGAAAGTCTTCTCGTGTGATTTCTTCTTTATTGACAACAACTACTACATCCGTGGCCTCACCTTTTTCGTCGGAACCTCCTGATTCACATCCCATGCACAGGCCAGACAGGAAGGTAATAGTAAAAATCGCAAGCTGTAATCTTGTTATCCTAATATTCATAGCTCTAATTGTCATCCATACAACTGATTAATCGTTTCAGGTGAGAACAAATCAAAGCAGAGTCTTCTTTCCAGCCTTTGTTTTTTAATCTGATTAAAATATGAAATTCTGAAATCAATTGCATTCCAGGGTTTAACATCGTCATCAGTTTGTGGGTGGAGAGCCGGGTGGAAGATCCCAGGGTCAGGGTTACTTCGTTACGTTTTAGCTGGGCTTTGGTAATATGGAGTTGTTGGCAATACAGCCTGATTTCCAACAAGACCAGTAATTTTTCGACTTCCTCCGGATAAGGTCCGTATCGATCATTCAATTCTGTTTTAAGTGTATCCAGACCTTCAAAATCATCCAATAATTGCAGCCGCCGATATATTTCCAGCCTTTGATTTAAATCGGAAACATAATCCTTGGGAATAAAACCTTTAATTTCCAAATTAATTTCAGGTTCGACTTTGGACTCTACTTTTTGTCCTTTCATTTCCCGAATGGTCTCTTCCATCATTTTACAATATAAATCGAAACCGATGGTGGAAATATGGCCGGATTGATTATGACCCAGCATATTGCCCGTACCTCGAATCTCCATGTCACGAGCTGCCAGTTCAAAACCGGCACCCAGATCGCTCATCTCTTCGATGGCAGTCAATCGTTTACGGGCATCATCGCTGATTGCCATCGCCCCGGGTATCAGTAGATATGCATAGGCTTGATGCTTGTACCGCCCTACTCTTCCCCGCAATTGATATAACTGGGCCAATCCGAACTGGTCTGCGCGATTAATGATTATGGTGTTGGCCGATGGAATATCCAAACCAGACTCGATAATGGACGTGCACAATAAAAGATCGATTTCCTTTTCGATAAATTGCCGCATGACTTTTTCCAACATCCGTTCCTGGAGCTGGCCGTGCGCAATACCGATGGAAATTTCCGGAACAATCTCCTTAATTAGAGCGGCGGTGGAATGGATGCTTTGAACCTTATTATGAACAAAGTAGACCTGTCCTCCCCGGTCCTTTTCCCGCAGGATAGCCTCACGAATGACGCTTTCATCGAACTTCCGGACATAGGTTTTAATGGACAGACGGTCGCTGGGAGGAGTTTCGATGACACTCAAATCTCGCACCCCCATCAGGGAGAAATGGAGGGTTCGAGGAATGGGAGTGGCGCTTAAAGTGAGTACGTCTATCGAAGCTCTCAGCTCCTTCATGCGCTCTTTATGTTTGACCCCAAACCGCTGTTCCTCATCAATGATGACCAGACCCAGGTCTGCGAATTGCACATCCTTTGACAATATTCGATGCGTCCCTACTAGAATATCGACTTTGCCCTCTTTCAAACGTCTGAGGGTTTCTTTTTGCTCGCGGGGAGTGCGAAAACGACTGACCATTTCTATCTGAACAGGATATGTGTGAAACCGCTCCTGGAAAGTCACCCAATGCTGCTGGGCAAGGATGGTGGTAGGAACCAGAACGGCAACCTGTTTTTTATCCAAAACCGCACTGAAGGCGGCCCGCATGGCCACTTCAGTTTTGCCGTATCCCACGTCGCCGCAAATCAACCGATCCATGGGTTTTTCACGCTCCAGATCTTCAATCACGTCTTCAATAGCTTTTAACTGGTCTTCAGTCTCCACATACTCAAAGGAATCGGCAAAGTCCTGCATTAAAACGGAATTATGCGAATACACGTGCCCCTTGGCCAATTCCCTCGCCGCATACACTTTTAAAAGCTCGCCTGCCAGTTCTTTAAGGGCCTCTTTGATTTTTTTCTTCTGACGTTTCCATTGAGTACCTCCCAATCGGCTTAAAGGTGGATTTTCTTCTCCACCTCCCACATACTTTTGGATGACACCCAGTCCGTCCATGGGAATATAAAGTTTCTGGTCATCGGCATACATAATCTCAAGAAACTCGCCGCCTCCCAAACCTGTGGTTAACTCTTTAGTTCGGATGTATTGACCTATACCGTAATCCACATGCACTAAAAGATCGCCTTCTTTTAAATCTTTAAAACCACGTTGAAATGGCTGAGAGCGGGATTTTCGGCGGTGACGATGCTTGTGGGTTCGGCCGAAGATTTCATGTTCCGCGACAAAAACTTTATTCAATCCGGGAAACTGAAAACCAAGACTGATAAATCCCTGCTCTACCGGAAGATTTAATTCCTTATCTACCAGTAATTCATTCATGCGTTTGACATGTCCCTTGGTGGGTGCGGCGACGGTTACCTGGTACCCTTTGTCCACCCATTCCACTGCATGATGGGCAAATAGATCGAATTTACCTTGAAAAGAGGGAATCGGCTTGATCTGGAATTTGCGAGCGCCCTCCCCTTCCCCTTCTGAGAGTTTGAGAGAATCCAAAATAACATGAGGCCGGCCTTCAAGTTTCTGCAGAAAAGTGGACTTGGAAAGATACAGGGTATCGGGGGCAGCGGCCACATCCCCCCGTTCCACGCAACGATGATATTCTTCCTGGACCAACTCTTCATACTGAGCACACTTTTCTTCAATCAAACTCAAGTCATCCAGAACGATCAGAGCATCATTTGAAAAGTAATCAAAAAGGGTTTCCCTTTTGTCGAAAAAGAAAGGCGCCAGCATTTCTATTCCGGAAAAACTTTTCAAATTGCGGATTTTCTCCACCAACTCGTTAAAACGGGAACGATCAACGTCATGCTCTTTGCCGTATCCAATAATATTTTCAATTCCGCTTTGAAGGGCTTTATCAGTCAGACACAATTCTCGGAGCGGTAGAATTTTAATTTGATCGCATTCTTCAATCGAAATCTGGGAACTGACTTCGAATTTCCGAATGGATTCCACTTCATCACCAAAAAATTGAATCCGGATAGGGTTTGCCTGGTGGGACTGAAAGACATCAAGAATATCTCCCCTGGAACTGAATTGTCCCCTCTCCTCCACCAGATGTGAACGCGTGTATCCATTATCGACCAGACACATTTCGAATACTTCCCGGTCGAGGGTCTGGCCCTTTTGAATATCGTAAGTCAGGTTACGAAGAGCGGCACGGGGTGTCAGGTACTGAAGAGCCGCTTCCAGGGGAACAACCAGAATAGGACATTGCCCTTCCTGCATTTTACATAAAACCGCCAATCGTTCTCCTGAAACTTCTCTGAAAGGAGACAGGGGTTCATAGGGCAGAAGTTCCCATGTCGGGAAGAAATCGGGAGAGATACGGACTTTTTCATGATGGAGAAAATACCGTAAGTCGGAAAGCCATGATTCGCCGCCAATGGTCTCCGAAGTAATAATGACCATCGGCCTCTTGGTTTGCTTCCAGGCCTGTGCGAGTAGAAACGACCGGGAAGCTCCGGACAATCCCGCCACCCGCAGAGGGTGCTTCAGGGATTTAAGGGAATCCAGCAACTCATTCCAAAGTTTGCTTTCCAGGGCGTTTTCGGCCAAAATCGAAGAGGTGGGAGAATTCATCAAGACTTCACAAAAGGTTTGGCTTTATCCGGGAGCAGATGATGCCACTTAGGCTCTCCCTCCGGTTTGAAATTTACAGTCACCACGAAGGAGTCGCCTTCATAGAAATTCAATTTAAAATTTCCACCGCCAAAGCGGTCGAATAAGTAATCCTCTGGACGGTCTCTGAAAGTATTGAACTCATCCAGGGTAAACTGAGCAATCTCATAAAAATACAGAGAAACCCCTTCATAAACTCCGGCCAAGAGAGTAAGGCGAATTTCTTTATAAATTTCCTCAAACCGCTGATCGCACTCCTCCTGGGTTGGATCACGCTTTAATTCCCGGCGAAGTTTGGGCTTGTAATAATCCCGAAAAGCTTGTTTAACCCACATAAAAATGTACCAACTTTTTAAAATTCAGTTTTTTTTAAAATATTGAACCAAACCAGGGCAACCGCCCATGGTCGGGAAGTCATAACTCATTGAATATTAACATAAAATGTAAGATCAGATAAATTCTATCTGTCTATCTTTCCAGCAGAGGAATATTGATTGCCGAAGACCTAAAGTTCACATATACTCCCAAACCAATTCAACCGCTTCTGAATCGCTTATTCTAATAAATTATGGACTCTAATACCAACAAGGAAATCGTTCGAATAGGTTTAATCCAAATGGGCTGTGGGCCTGACGCGGAGATCAACCGAAAATCGACAGAACAGGGAATCCGTCAGGCGGCCGGCCAAGGAGCGCAAATCATATGCCTTCAGGAGCTTTTCCAGACGCCTTATTTCTGTAAGACAGAAGACCATGCAAACTTCCAACTGGCTGAAGAAATTCCCGGCCCGGCAACGAATTCAATGTCTCGATTAGCTTCAGAATTGGGAGTGGTGCTCATCCTCCCCTTATTTGAGAAGCGTTCATCGGGTATTTATCACAATACAGCTGTGGTCGTGGATGCCGACGGCTCTATTGCCGGTCGCTACCGTAAAATGCATATTCCAGATGACCCGGGTTTTTATGAGAAATTTTATTTTACGCCAGGCGACACAGGATTCAAGACGATCCCCACACGGTTTGGAAAAGTGGGGGTTCTGATTTGCTGGGATCAGTGGTTTCCAGAGGCCGCCCGGTTGACGGCGCTTTCAGGCGCCCAGTTTCTGTTTTATCCCACTGCCATCGGTTACCAATCATTCGATGAATCGGTCGCTCCAAAACAGGCCCAGGCCTGGAAAACCATACAGAGAGCTCATAGTATTGCAAACGGGGTGTTTACCGTAGCGGTCAACCGTGTGGGGCAAGAGGATCAAATCAATTTTTGGGGAGGCTCTTTTGTGAGCGATCCCTTCGGAGAGATTCTTGCTGAAGCTTCATCTAAAGAACCCGAAATACTGGTGGTAGACTGCGATCTGAGTATGATCGAAAAAACCCGTCAGGCCTGGCCTTTTCTCCGCGACCGCCGGGTCGATGCCTATCAAAATCTTACCCGTTTATTTATTGACCAGAATGATATCTAAACCTTCTCCCGCAGATCTCGGTTTCCGCATGCCAGCCGAATGGGAACCTCACTCCGCCACCTGGTTGTCCTGGCCGCATAATCCTGCAACCTGGCCGGGGCAGGATATGTCTAAAATCGAGGCTGTCTACATACAGATGATTAATGCTCTTTCCAAAGGGGAAAAAGTCCATCTGCTGGTAAATCATGAATCAGCCGCGCTAAAATTAAATAAATTTATTAAGAATAATCCCGTAAACTTTCAAAATATAACTATACATTTCATACCCACAAACGATGCATGGATGCGCGATTATGGTCCCAACTTTCTGGTCCGTGAAACCACTTCCGGAAATCGGGAGGTGGCGGCCAACCTTTGGAAATTCAATTCATGGGGAGAAAAATACTCTTGGGATATGGATATCCGGGTGAGCCGAACCATAACGAACCTGTTAGAAATAGAAGCTTTCGAACCCGGTATTATTCTGGAAGGCGGGGCTATAGAGGTTAATGGCCAGGGCATATGCATTACAACCGAACAATGCCTGTTAAATCCCAATCGCAACAATGCCTTGGGAAAAACTGATATGGAATCCTATTTAAGACACTATCTGGGTGTCGAGGATGTCATCTGGTGCCAGGGAAATATTGAAGGTGACGATACCGACGGACATATCGATAATCTGGTCCGTTTTGTTAACCCCAATACCGTTCTTTGCTCATGGGTGGATGATTCATCAGACCCCAACCATGCCTGCCTCAAAGAAAATCTGAAAATCCTTGAGTCATACAGAGATACCAACGGTAAACCCCTGAACATTGTCAGGCTTCCCATGCCAGGCCGCATCGAGGGAGATAAAGAAAGATTGCCGGCAAGTTATGCCAATTTCTATATCGGCAATAGGGCAATTCTGTTACCCACTTACAATCACTCCAATGATGATGTTGCCAGATACATCTTAAAAAGATTTTTTGCGGATCGGGAAATTGTAGGAATTCCCTGCGAAACTTTTATTTGGGGATTGGGAGCTATTCACTGCGTCACCCAGCAACAACCCCGGGCCGGAAACTAAACCCGAAACTTATATTCTTTTTCCGGATCACGTTCGCAATCGGGGGGGAAGTTTTTTCGCTTGTCGGCGTAATACTGCTTTCGGTGCTCCCCTTCTGAAAGCTTGTTATAGGTGATATAGAGAACGCGCCGGGACTGGTCGGTCAGGTTAGGTCCCGAACCGTGGGGAACGAAAGAGTCGAAAAACACCATATCCCCTGGCTCAAGCATCATGGATTCAAAACTCATTTCTTTCATGTTTTCATCATTTAGCGGTTCCCATTCTTTCCCAATGAGTCCCTGTTTATGATGCCCGGCGGCCAATTCAAGAGGCCCATTATCAGGTGTAACCCGATCAATGCAAATAAGGGCCGTAATAAAAATCTTTGCATAAACCCACCATCCCGCCTGCTGGTCTTGGTGCCAGTCGAAACCACTTCCTCCGGGGAGCTTGAAGTTAATCTTGTCTTTAAACAAAACCGAAGGTTCACCGAATAAATCTGATACCAATCCCTTAACATTTTCACTGTCAAACAGCTTATGAAACCCATCATGATATTCGTAGACATTTTCCATCCGTTGTAAAATTCTCCGATCCGGATTCTTAATACTGTTCTCGAAATACATCATGTGCTTGCCGGGAACTTCCGGATAATCCTGAACCTCATCCACCCAGGACACAATTTGGCTGATTTCACCGGACTCAAAAGGCTTTCGGATTAAAAGAAACCCGTCCCTGTCAAAATCCTTGCATTGTTGCTGTGAAAGCAATTTGGGATACATAATAAAAGACGAAAAAAAGAATTTACTTCTTAGAAGGATTGTATTCAGGAAGAGACGGTTTGCTTAACTGGTCTATTTGCTGATTGAGAGAATGGATGGTTTTATCCTGCTTGCGGATATGATTTTTCAGTTTAACTTTTGCAATCCAGCCATCAAACCAACCAAGGAAAAAGCCAAACCCCATAGAAACCATAATTACTATAAATAAAGGGATTTGGACATTATGAGAGTTGAAATAAACATCGTAAAAACTGACTTCAACAGGCTCCAGATTTTTTACAGCAAATATGGCAATGAACGTAGCTAGAATAAGAATGACTATAAATTTTACAGGCATGGCGGAATTCCAAAGCGGTTCAAATAAATAAGGCCTGAGACCCTTATAAGGTCTCAGGCCCGGAATTCAAAAGAAATTATTCGTCCTCTTCATCCTCTTCATCATCGGACCCATCGCCTTCAGCACCAGCGGCTTCGTCCGCGGGTTCTTCGGCAGAAGGCGCTTCTTCCGCAGGTGCCTCTTCAGCTGGCGCCTCCTCGGCGGGTGGAGCTTGTTCAGCAACCGGCTCTTCCGCAGGATGGGCATCTGCCGTTGGGGCAGGCTCGGTTGCGGGTTGATCCAGGATGATTTCAAAGGGCTTTTCTTCCGTTGCCGGAGTACCTGCGGCGGGCGCGGGTATCGGAGCCACGGCTCCTGAGGCCGATGTGGTTCCGGGTATTTCAGCGCCCAATTCTCTCAATAGGTTTTCAATGCTTGCAACGACCTGGCCGGATTTTGCTTTGACATCTGGGCCTGTATTTTCAGTAACTGTCTGAATCGCCACCAGTGCGCGTTTGAGTTCGGTCACTGCTGCTTGGCGTTCGTAATTACCAAACCGGTCTTTTAACTGAGAAACATCGGCATTAACTTTGGCCAGACTTTCATCCACCTCTTTTTTAAGCGGACCAAATTTTTCTTCCAAAGTACCCACTGCGGCGTCTACATCTCCAACCTTATGATTGAGGTCGCGGAGGAAAAACAGAATAACGATAATTGCAAGGGCGCCCATACCAAATCCCAGATAAGCCATAGCTTTCATGAGATTCATTTCTTCTTTTTCTTCGTCCACTGGCGGAACCGGTTTGTTGAAATCTTCTTCAGTCATAGCGTCATCTTCCGATTTACCCTGAGCATAATAGGAGCTTGCATCTTCCTGAGATTCCTGTTTAATCTGATCCAACCGATCTGCCGGAGATGAATTATCCTTATCCTGTTCGTTTGTCATAGTTTCCCCAAGCGGGCTTTTGGCGAATTATAGTGCCCAAAAATTAATCAAATCATTTCCTGATACCGGGGAGGACCCGTGTATTATCAGGGAAAGTAAAGATTTTTGAATCCAGACCCTTTAAAAATATTCTTATAAACAAAGGCTTTAAAAACTGCGTCCGGCTTTTCCCTGCCAATCAATCTCTAATTCTTGCTGGGTGGGTGGGGAACCGGGAAATTTCGGATTATTTGCCGAAAAAAAACAACATACTTCAAGGCCCGGGGTCAAAAAATGAAGCATGATAGTACAAGTCTAAACCGCATTTTGTCAAGGAAAATAAAGGCCCATTTACTAAGGGTTTCTATCCTGTTTTTTGGGTTAATAGGACCTCTTCAACCGGCTTTTCCAAGCCCCGATTTCGCCCCCCTTATCACCGTCAAAAATCTGCAAAATCTCCCCGGGAGTCAGGTTGTTTTGATTGATGCCCGGTCTTCATGGAAATTTCTTGCCGGACATATTCCCGGAGCAATCAATTTGAACGACTGGGAAGAATTTACCATACGAGCCGGAGGTATTCCCGGCCAGATCAATCGGGACAAGGATTTCATTGCGCACAAACTTCGCGTGCTAGGTGCCGATTACCAAAAAGCTATTGTTATATATGGTGATCCAGAGGATAAATGGCGGACCGATGGGCGATTTTTCTGGATGTTTGAGTTTTACGGTTTCAAACGGGTCGCTTTATTAAAAGGCGGGCTTCAGGAATGGGAAAAAACAGGAATGTCAGTTGAGCGAGGTTTTGGAAACGATCCCAAGCCTGCCCTTCTGAAAGCGTCTGACATCAAATTTAATGAAGATATTCTAGCAGATCAGAACTGGATATTACGCCGTTTAAAATCGGATGACATTGTTGTCATAGATAATCGAGAACAACACGAATATGACGGAGCGACACCCTATGGTTCTTCCAGAGGCGGCCATATCCCGGGGGCCATTCATATCGATTGGCGGGAGTTTTTCGAAGCGAACGGAAACCTGAAGCCGATCAAATCGATGGATTCTATATTAAGTTCTAAAGGTATACGCCCTAACCAGGAAATCGTGGTGTACTGCACCGGAGGGGTGCGGTCGGCAATGGCCTTTTTTGTATTCCGTTATCTCGGGTTCAAAGTCCGGAATTATGATGGTTCATGGTGGGATTGGAGCCATAACCCCAAACTGCCAATAGAGTCCTGACACAGTAAACGGTCAGTGGGAACCCTCTGGCATTTCCATTTCCGGCCCACCATGAGAACCTTCAGGTTCATGTTCAGAACCCTCATGGCTGTGATCGCCACCCGATCCGCCCATCATGGGATTTCCCGCCGGACGGCCCAATGATTCTGAGGCGTGGGTCAGCGCCGCATCATAGTGCTTGAGCGCCTCCTGGGCATGTTTCAGTGCTTCTCCACCATGCATTTTCAGTTCGGGTGAGGCATCGTCCATTTTCAAACTGAATTCAAAATGCTTGATCATTTCCTGAAGATGCAAATAGCCCTCTTCACCATGCCCCAAGCCGACACTGGCATGCCCACCCGCCTGAGCCCATAATGGATTCGAGGCGAGCAATATCAGCAATCCTGACAATAAAATTCCAATGGTAACGCGTTTCATATTCTTAACCTCCGTGACCCAACTTTGCGGATCAAAAAGTATTGTAATTGACCTGCTTACTGAGAATTAATATCCTCCAATTGATTAATCATGTCAACTGGATTGGCCCAGGCGGAAGGCAAAAAAAAACCCGGAAAAATCCGGGAAATTTTATGATTAGTTTGGAAACAGGGGGAATTACACCTGCATACGCATAACTTCCTGGTAAGCTTCCACAATTTTATTACGTACCTGCATGGTCATTCGGAAGGCAGTGTCTGCCTTGTTTACAGCCAGCATGGCTCCATGGATATTCTGAGATTCCCCGGAAGCCAGCTTTTCAATAGCTTGATCCGCTTCTTTTTGCAGATGATTGACCTCTTCAATCGATTTGGTCAAAGTTTCAGCAAAAGACGGACCCGCTTTTCCAGCAGGAACAAGACCCGCCTGATTCTGGGCAGGGGACAATCCCGGATTGAGGGCGGTTTTCAATTGTGTTTTTATAGTTATATCTTCCATGACACCTGCTCATTCAATGTACCTAAGTTACTGCGATTAGGATACATTGTCAATTCCTTGATCCCCACTGAATTAACCCTGTGCATTTTCGGTAATGGCCGCCCTGATGGTGGAAGTGCGCTTACTTATCATCTGAATTGTAGCATTGTAAGCGATCTGATTTTCAGCCAGTTTCATCATTTCCTTATCAATATTAACATTATTGCCATTGGATTTGGCGGCATCCGGCTCACCAAATGGCTCAGCCTGCAATCCTTTGATATCCTCGCTATTGGGCCCAATATGATGACGGTTGGTGGTTCTTATGGCAAGGCCTTCACCAGTTCCCAGAGCGGTTCTCAACGCCCCTTTAAAATCAATATCCTTGGCCTGATACCCCGGCGTATCCATATTACTGATATTACTTGAAATCAGCAAATGACGCTCGGATTGAAAATCCAACGCCTTTTTCAGTACTAACGGTGTTTTATCTGCAAATAATAACCGGTCAATCAACATAATTAGCTCCTATATCTTTTATCAGCAAGACTTATGCCGCCAGGAGCGAATTCTAAAGTAAAATTGGATAATCATAAGTTATTGTAATAATTGGATTTATAGAATTCCAATAAATCCAGAGAATTTTACAGGTGCCGATATTTTGACAATCAGGAAAATTATTCCTTGATGTCCCGGCGTTTTTGACACACCTTTTATTATTATAACCACTTGCCACAAATATATATAAAAGGTAGAATTGTGTAGATTTTCTACTCAACAAGGACCAGATGAAAACCTCTCTTATAAATCTTAGCTCTCTCCTTACTTCTTTCGGAAAGGAAAATCTTTCTGAAATCCTGCATCTGCTTGCCACTGATCTGAAAAGTATTTACCGGTGCGATTCCGTCCGTATTTACCTGGAGGATTTATACGAAGGAATGCTGATATGCCATTACGTCACCGGGCAAAACAGTCCAGATCAACACCGGATTACAAAATACATTTCTCCCAAGGAATCAATTATTTCCAAAGCTTTTTACGAAAACTCTGTCGTGGTTTCCTGGG
>JAOUPX010000081.1 GCA_029879645.1 Nitrospinota bacterium | reverse complement strand
CAATAGCCCTGAAAACGGGATATAAGACCCTAACTCTCTGTTTTGATTACGGTCAGCGGCACCGGGTGGAGCTGGAGAAAGCCCGCGTCCTCTCCCAAAAAATGGGGGCGGCGGAGCATAAAGAGGTCAAAATCGACCTGCGGCAGTTCGGAGGCTCGGCGCTGACCGCGGACATCGAGGTACCAAAGGGGCGGAGCGAGGGCGAAATGACCCGCGAAATCCCCGCCACCTACGTCCCGGCTCGCAACACCATTTTCCTGTCCTTCTGCCTGGCGGCGGCGGAAGTGGCGGGAGCGGAGGATATTTTTATCGGCGTCAACGCCATCGATTACTCCGGCTATCCCGACTGCCGACCGGAATATATAAAAGCCTTCGAGCAGATGGCGAATCTGGCCACCAAGGCCGGGGTCGAGGGCACCTCAAAATTTACAATCCATACGCCCCTGATCGAAATGACTAAAGCTGAAATCATCAGGAAGGGCTTGGAACTCGGCGTCGACTACTCCCTCACCCACTCCTGTTACAATCCCGACGACCAAGGCCACCCCTGCGGCCAATGTGACAGTTGTTTGCTGAGAAAAAAAGGTTTCCAGGAAGCGGGAGTAACGGACCCCATAGGAATATAGAATTTCGAAAGGCATATCGAGTTGAAACCTTTTTAATTACTTTTATAAACCTTATAAACAAAAACTCCTCCCACTTGTTCATAACTAACATTTTCATTAGAAGTAGGACCAATTTGAGTTTTGATATATTCAAATCCATACTGATTTAAATAGGATTCATATTTCTCGCAAGAAACCTTAAAGTCTCCCATCTTACTTAATCCCGACTTTCTCGCATTTTCTTCAAGTTGCGCTAATATATTATTATTCTGTTCTTTTGCCTTCCCAATAATATGGTCATGGTATATATTGACAGCTGCTCTCCAAGAATCAGCATCATCGTTATGTGGTGGTAAAAACTCATCCCCTATGATCGCAGAACCATCTAATTTTAAATTATTATCAAGATTTTCAAAGTAAGCTTGCTTATCTAAAGGCTTTATATGATGATCGGCAAAAGAAGAGAAAATAAAATCAAACGTCCCTTTAGGATTATAAAATCTACTGTCTTCATATATACACTCACAATTCGTATTTATACTTTCCATTTCGGGCTTTGAGATTTTCATATTATGTTCCAATTTTTTAAAACACGCCCAGTCAATCTCTATGGTCACAATATCTAGATTAGGTATGCTAGCCAACTTCTTAGTAAAAATTCCAGTACCCGCTCCAAATTCTAATACCCTCAGTTTTTGATTTCTCTTCTCAGCTTCTTCTCTTAAAGGCATTAACATTTCTTCCATCATCTCTTTATAATAAGCATGATCTTCTTCATACCTATCATAATCGTGAATTTGAATATATGCTGACATCTCAACATGCTTTTTCCGTAACTGTGAAAGCTTAGGAGGAAATGCACGTTTCAAAGCCTCTTCACTTAACTCTTCATTCCCAATTTCTGATTCAATAGAATACGATTGACTTAAAATGGCCATAAAATGATCGTGGTGCTCTGAAATTTCCTCAGAACTTAAAGAAAACCGAATAGATTTAACTGAAGCGTTGTTTTCATACAGGGCTAATATGCTACTTTCATTAGTACTTATAATAGAAAAATCATGATTGTATTTAGGGAAATTAATTGTCAACATGTCGTAACCCATAATACGCACATTATATTTCTTAGCATGCTTTATTAAAGTATCAAAATGTTCCTCGAGCTGCTCTTTTGACTTAAAAACAAAAATTCGCGTGCTATCTTTTCCAGTTTCCCGCATAATCCTGTCACTTATATTTTGCTGCCAAAAATCTTCTTCAACATCCACCAGAGCTATCGCCTTTATTACAGGCCTAAACTTTTTTAATAAAGAAATCAAAAAGTGAGGATAAAAATCTTGCGGAATTAACATTTGCCCCTTAAACTCTTTTAGCCCAGAAGTAAAATCGGATAGATAGTTCCCAAAAATATCTTGCATTAGCTTATTGCCAATAAACTCTTTATTTTCTTTCAATTCTAAAATTGAGCTATAAAGACTACTCTCAATACCTTCCAATTCTTGGTTCCATAAATAATGATTTTTAATCACCTTTAATTCTGACTCCCAATTTTCCCGAATATAGTTCGTATCTTTAACCCGCTCGGCACTACCCACAATAGCCGCTCTTAAGTCTATAAGCTCATCAGATTTAAAACCATCTATGAAATGAAAGTGTGCCAATGGATTAGCAATCTCATCTCCAAAGTTAACAATTTTTACACTTTTTATTGCTCCGGAAGCGAATCCTCCCTCAAAGTTTATCCAAGATTTTTTTGAAGCACCAGGTTGTAAAATTAATACAACATAATCCGCCTTTATTAATTCCTTCTTAAGCTCACCAAACCAATTCGCACCACATTCATTTAACTCTGAATAAAAAACATTAATTTCATTATGATTCAAAATCGTCCTCCTAAGACAACCCGCGATATCCTTCCCAAAACCTCTCGCCCAACCCACGAAAACGTTTTTCATTTTCATTACCTCCTGAGTGATTTATGTAAAGAGTAAAGCAAGCTAAATCTTAGAAGCTCAAAAAATCTTACTAATACTCAATGCATTTTCCCCAAAAATTTTCAGAATTCGGATATTATAATAACTTAGAAATTATTTTTCTACTCTTTGTTACATATCTGGAGAGGATAATGAGTACTTCATCAGGACTAACAAGAATTCCCAAAAATACCTACGGAACTAATTATGACAATAGCTTGCTGGAGCAATATAAACTTTATTCGCAATCAGCTGACCAAATAAGCAATAGACGCGCAACCGCAAACAACTTTTTGTTGTCAGTGAATACATCTATTGTTGTAATTTTTTCTTTTTTTTCGGGCCAAATTGATCCCATTAAATCCAAAATGTTTTTTTTGTTACCCATCGTAGGTATATTGATTTGTATTATTTGGATTGTGTTACTTAAATCTTATAAGGAACTAAATTCTGCAAAATTTAAGTGTATCCACGAAATTGAAAACCTACTACCTCTTGCTCCTTATTCAAGGGAATGGGAAATTGTTAAAGAAAGCAAAACATATAAACCTTTTACCTTTGCTCGAGTTGAGCCAGCAATTGCAATAGTTTTTTTACTTTTATATATAACTCTTTTAGCCTTTAGAACTTAATAGCCTTTAAGAGCTACTATTTATCTGGATAATCTTTAAATATTTTGGTAGTTAATGCTGGCTGGAGCCGCCATCGACGAATAACACTTCATCATTGACTTAGGGACTGGCGAACAGGTAATCGAGGGCGCGGGTGAGGTCGGGCATCTAAAAAAACACCCCGCTCCCCCTTATTAAAGGGAAAGCGGGGCATTGTTAATACTCAATACCAAAGAGTAAAATTTCCCGGTGATGGATTAATCAAACACCGGCAGTCCGCTGGGGACCCGCGGTGGAACATCCTTCCGCAAATCCACACTGTCGGGATCGGTCAGGGACCGCAGGAAGGCCATCAAATCTGCGAAACTTTTTTCCCTCAATTTCTGCGCGGGTAATTCGTTCGCATCGGCAATGGCCTGGAGCCGTGCCGGATCGTTCATCACCACAAAGTCCTGCGCATCCAGATCGGGACGCGACGGCAGGGAAACCTGCGACTGATCGTAATTGAACAGGGAATCGACCGGATCCAGATGATGCCGCACGACATCCTGGAGAGCGTCGTAGGCTCCGGCATGGCCGTAAGGAGCGGTCAGTTCAATATTGCGCAGTGACGGCGTGCGGAACTTAAACCGGTCGCCGGCATCGCCGGTAACCCGCTCCCGGCCGAAATCATCGTGACCATCGGCATATCCCGGCTGGTTATCGCCTTTACCCGGTCCAACCTGCGGCATGGCAATGGCGTGGAACTGCTGGTCGGTCTGAAACAATCCGCTGTGACAACTGGAGCACCCGGCCTGTCCATAGAACAGACGCATGCCGCGTTTTGCTTCGGGGCTCAATGCATCCTTGGTTCCTCTCAGGAAACGGTCGAACGGGCTGTTGTCGGCGCGCCAGTCGCTGGCCTCGAAGGTGCCAATGGCGTTTGCCGCATGAACATAGGTGATATCCCCGGCCACATGGACATCGCTGTAG
The DNA here is from genome assembly GCA_029879645.1 of Nitrospinota bacterium. Lineage (GTDB taxonomy): Bacteria > Nitrospinota > Nitrospinia > Nitrospinales > Nitrospinaceae > SZUA-226. Next base: position 10,789 of record JAOUPX010000081.1, on the reverse strand, counting down.
ACGGCTTTGAACAGATCAACATATTCCGGAATGGCCTGCAGACGCAAAGCCAACTGCTCCCATACGCCTCCCGGACCGGCCAGGTTGTTGGCCGCGGCGGCATCGGCGATGGTATTCTCACCGGCCTGTCCCGCCATTTCGGTTCCAGAAGTGACCGGGAACATGGCTTGCGCCGCCAGCAGGTTTTCCAGGCCCGAGGGCAAATCTGGCCCGGCAGGGCTGTCAAAGCCGGAGGGTGCCGCGGCATTTACAGCGACCCGGCCATCGTGAAACATTTTGTCAAACTCCCGGGCACCGGAGTTGAATATTGAAGGAGAATTGCGTGGAACCCGTTCGTGAACCGCATCCGGCCCCGTACCGGTGTCTCGGGTCACACTCAAACCCCGCGCCCCTTCACCGATAGGCAGGGTTAATCCGTCACTCGTATGACTGGACGGAAAGTGGCAGGTCGCGCACGAAATATTCTGATTACCGCTTAAAATTTTATCGAAAAATAAAAACTTCCCGAGCTGAACCTTTTGGGGATCAAACGAGCCATTATTGACATAATGCTGATCCCCGACAGGTTGCGGCAACCTGCCTGCGCCTGCCTCCAAAACGGTTCCAAAAACAAAACAAACTGCGGCGATAATAAAAATCACCTTTTTCATAATTTCATCTCCTTCTCCCAATTACAGGCAAAAACATTCTTACCAGATACACATCAACCCTATTAAGGGTATATCTGTATATTTGCCACAAATTTATCCTGGAATAAATACCCCCTATTGGGGTATTTTTACTTAACAGCCGAAATTTCTTTCCCTAGGGCCTCACCCAATTGGCATGGGCCAAATCCACACATCTAACTCTGCAATTCGCATGATGGAATCGCTTAATACCTATACATTTTTTACTAAGACTGAGAGTCGTGGATTTAAATCTCTACCACCATCGAGAGCGGGAACCGGCGTTAATTTTGGCTTAAGCGATCCTGGCTGGCGCCGCCGTCGACAAACAGGATTTCGCCGTTGACGAACGGGCTGGCGAGCAGGTAATCGAGGGCGCGGGTGAGGTCGGATACATCCCCATGCGTTTGGGTCGGGACGTTCTTCTTATTTTTGTCGAGGTATTCCTGGCCCTTCCCGGCGGGGGGCAGGATCAATCCCGGTGCGATGGCGTTGACGCGTACGGTCTCGCCCCACTCCACCGCCGCCAGTTTGGTAACATGCTCCAGCGCCACCTTGCTGACGGAGTAGGCCGCAAAAGTCGGGATATTTTTGGTGATGCGTTCGTCGAGAATGTTGACGATCATCCCCTTCCCCACCCGTTTTTTATATTCCCGCATCAACAGGTAGGGAGACATCAGGTTGAGCGCCATCGTATCGGACAACGTTTGCGTGGACGTCTGCTCGACGTTTTCCTGAATAAAGTTGGCGGCGGAGTTGATTAGCAGGGACACGTCGCTGAAATCATCTGTCACCCGCTTCACCAGGTTCTCGGCAAATACCAGATCGGTCAGACTGCCTGGGTAGGTTTTGCAGGTCACCCCCGCTTGTTGGGCGCACGCGAGTACTTCATCCGGGGGGGATGAATTATGGTGCAGGGCGAGGCTCCACCCGTGATCCGCCAGATGGCAGGCCAGGGCCTTGCCGATGCGCACTGCTCCGCCGGTGATAATCGCTGTAGGCATGAATTTCTCCACTCAGGTCACATTTTGTTTATAACATACTTGCACTTACGGGAAAGATCAAAAGCAAAACTTGGACAGGATCACAGGATAAATTCAGAAAAATCCGGAGCAGGGAGCAGGGCAAAAACATGTGGGTTTTGATTTTGCTCCCCCTTCACCGAAGGAGGGGGCTGGGGGGCTTCTTCCTTTTGCTTTTAATTCAATTAAAGAACTATGAACCAGAGAAAGTTCAATAAATCCCTTCCTTTAATTTATTTTTATCCTGTTATTCGTTCCTCCAGGGTGTTGATGGTTATCACCTGTTTGGGAGGACCTGTCAAAAAAGGGTCTGGCTTTACATGATCGGGCGAGATTGGTACTATGCGGGAAACCTATTCAATGGAGTGAGTGGAATGGACGCAAAAGCAGGCAAAAGCGTGAATATCGCCATCATGACGGTGTCGGACACGCGCACGGAGGAGGACGACAAATCTGGAAAAACGCTGGTGGACCGCGCCACCGCCGCGGGTCATAACGTGGTCGACAAGCAAATCGTGAAGGACGAGATCCCGATCATCCAATCCGTCCTGAAAAAATGGATCGCCGATGATAATGTGGATGTGGTCATCTCCACCGGCGGCACGGGAGTCACCGGGCGGGATGTCACGCCGGAAGCCTTCGAAGCGTTGTATGAGAAATCGATTCCCGGCTTCGGCGAACTGTTCCGCTGGCTGAGTTATCAAAATATCAAGACCTCGACCATCCAGTCGCGCGCCACAGGCGGCGTGGCCAACGGCACCTTCCTGTTCGCCCTGCCCGGCTCCACCGGCGCCTGCAAGGACGCGTGGGACGGGATTCTGGTGCATCAGCTGAACAGCAACAACCCGCCGTGCAACCTGGTGGAGCTGATGCCGCGCCTGCTTGAAAAATAGCCGCCTCTCCGCGCGGGATCCTAAACCATGCAACAGTACGAATTCGACATCGACCCCGCCTGCCCGAAACAGCGCCTCGACGTGTTTCTGGCGGAGGCGGTGGACGACCTGACCCGGTCCTACATCCAAAAACTGATCGAGACGGGAAAGGTTACCGTTAACGGCGCTCCCGCTAAAGCTCATTACAAGTTGAAGGAGGGTGACCATGTAGACGTCGAAGTCCCCGACCCCGAACCGCTGGAGGTGAATCCGGAAGCGATCCCCCTCAATATTGTCTACGAGGACGACTGCCTGGTTGTCATCGACAAACCGGCGGGGATGGTGGTGCACCCGGCTCCCGGTCATTCCGGTGGGACTCTGGTAAATGCCCTGCTTCATCATTGCAAGGACCTGGCGGGAATCGGCGGCGTGGAGCGGCCCGGTATCGTCCACCGGCTCGACAAGGACACCTCCGGCTTGATCGTTGCCGCCAAAACCGACACCTGCATGCAATCCCTGACCCGGCAATTCAAAGAAAGGGATATCCAGAAGGTATATCTGGCCTTCGCAAAAGGGACCTTCGAATCGAAAACCGGGGTCATCGACTCCCCTATCGGACGGCACAAAATTCACCGCAAAAAAATGTCGACCCGCGCCTCTGCGGGGCGCGAAGCCGAGACCCGCTATGAAGTGATCCAACAATTAGAGGGTTTTACCTATGTCCGGCTATTCCCCAAAACGGGTCGAACTCATCAACTCAGGGTCCATTTAGCATCCATTGGCCACCCCATTCTCGGGGACGGGCTTTATGGCGGGACGCTGGGACCGGGACTTCCCCGGATTTCACGCCAGGCCCTGCATGCGCACCGCCTGGAATTGACTCACCCGATAACCGGTCAGGTTTTTAAATGGGAAAGCCCAATTCCATCGGATATGCAAGCCCTCCTATCAGGGTATCAGAATTCTGAAAATGATTAAAAATAGTGCTCTCAAAGTTGACTTGATATAAAAAACAGCAAAAACTCAATATTCCCACTCCCATTCCCCCCTGTGGAAAAAGTGTGAGAAAAAATCCTATTTAGGAAAACCCCCGATCACCCCTTTTAGGCTAACCTGGCATAAATCCCGGCAAAATAAAAATAATCACTTATAATACAATTAGTTATAAGCGCTCTCGATCTCGCCGGACGCCGCTTTACCCAACTCTTTAAATTTCAAAAGTTTTCCACAATTAATCGCCAATTTTTTTTTGGAGTATCGTTTCAGCTCAAAAAAACAAGCTGATCTTATAAACAAATTTTTGACGTTAATCAGACCCTAAAAAAATAGTACTTTTTTGTCAAATCTGTTAACCCGGCAATTGCAACCCTGAGCCGCACAGCATTTAAGGGAGGGAGCAGGGATCAATTTTTTGACACTTTAAAAACCCTCACGAGAGCAAGGTATGCGGGCCGACCACAAATCACCTGAAAGGAAAAATCAGTTACAGAGAAAAAGGCCCGGCAACCCAAGCGCTTAACACCCTTTAATAAAGGGATTTTCTTCTAATTGGATTTATAGAATCTTGTTACGCGCCGATCACAGCAGGATGAAGCCTTTTAAAAGCAACTGATTACTTTCCACAATTTTTGTGCAAAAGTTGTGAGAAACTTATAACGACACTCGTCAAACAGTTACAAAAATAGAGTCCTTGCGTCAAACGATTAGAAATTATGCAACCTTCCCGATTTAATTATTGCCGATTAAAACAAACCATTGGAAATAGGGCTGGGGCAATTTGTGTTAATATAAGTGATTGATATGTTGGACAGAAGACTAGTTACCCAGTTTAATTGGTGGTATTTCCTGCTGATTCTGACACTGGCAACGATTGGTGTGGTGGTCATTCACAGCGCCAATCACGCCCGGCCGGAAGTGCTTTACCAGAATCTGTATATCAAGCAAGTCTACTGGATACTGTGCGGACTTGGAGCGATGCTCTGCGCCATTTTCGTAGACTATCGAATTCTCAGTCGTTTCGCCTACCCAATTTTCCTGATTACCGTACTGGCGCTGATTTACGTTCTTCTGTTTGGAAAAATATTTTCCGGGGCCCGGCGATGGATTCATCTGGGTCCTCTGACCCTGCAGGTTTCCGAGTTTGCCAAGTTTGCGCTCATTCTTGTCCTTGCTAAATATTTTGAAGGTGGAAAAGCCGGGGGCCAATACGACTTGAGAGACCTTGTCATCCCTTGTCTGCTCACTGGAATTTTGGGTGGATTGATCTACATGCAACCCGACCTGGGTACGGCCCTGATTTTAGTGTTTATATTTATTGTGTTCGTCATTGCTATCGAACTGGATCCGAAAACACTTTGGCGGTTAATTGGAACAGGCGTCATCCTGGCCCCCTTCGGTTGGTTTTTTCTTAAGGATTACCAGAAAACCCGGATCATGACCCTTTTCAATCCAGAACTGGACCCGCTCAAAACCGGTTACCATACCATCCAGTCAAAAATAGCCGTGGGTTCGGGCGGATTCTGGGGGAAAGGGCTGATGGCGGGAACCCAGAGTCGGCTGAATTTTCTTCCCGAGAAACATACCGATTTTATATTTTCGGTCTATGCAGAAGAATTGGGATTTATCGGCGTAGCCGTTTTACTGTTTTTGTATCTGGTGCTGATTTTAAAAGGATTAAACATTGCCTTCCGGGCGGGGGACCGGTTTGGTTTGTTCGTGGCGCTGGGCATCGTGGCCTCCCTGAGCTTTTATGTTATTTTCAATATCGGGATGACCATCGGAATTTTTCCGGTTACCGGGCTACCTCTGCCTTTGCTAAGCTATGGAGGTTCATCATTGATCACCAATTTCTTTGCTCTGGGCCTGCTCCTGAATATCGAAATGCGCCGCACCGTGCGTTAAGCCCTCTGTCCGGACCTTTTTCCTTTTTAATCCGGAAAATTCCCGGCCATGGTATAATTATTAAACCATTCACAAATAACCGTCTAATTTTTTAGACCTGATTACATATGGCTTCAGAAATTATCATTAATTCGAATCCGCGGGAAATCCGGGTCGCCCTGGTCGAGAATAATCAGTTGGCCGAAATTTTTATCGAACACAAGGCCAGAAAAGGGATTGTCGGAAATATCTACAAGGGTATCGTAACCAAAATTCTTCCGGGGATGCAGGTGGCGTTTGTCGACATCGGCCTGGAGAAAGCCGGGTTTTTATATGTAGGCGACATTGACGTCATCGATCTGCTGGAATACGAAAATGACGACGAAGCGGAAGGTATGAATTTAGGAGCTGGAGAGGATAGCAGCCAGGAGGACGGCAAACATTCCCGGATGAACAACCCAGGCATTCCCATTCAGAACCTGCTTAAAGAGGGGCAGGAGATCGTTGTCCAGATCGCCAAGAACCCGCTGGGGACTAAAGGAGCCCGAATCACGTCCTTTATTACCCTGGCAGGCCGACATATTGTTTATATGCCGACGGTGAATCAGATAAGCGTTTCCCGTCGAATCGAAAATGAAGATGAGAAAGACCGCCTTAAAAATCTGATTGGCGATATAGGCCGTCCTGAAGAAGGATACATCATCCGTACCGCCGGGCTGGGACGTCAGAAAGAGGATTTTTTGCCCGATGTCAATTTCCTCCACAAATTATGGGACAATCTCCAGGACCGGTCTGATAGCCACGAGGCCCCCTGCCTGTTGTATGAAGACCTGAACCTGATATTTCGATCCATCCGCGACCTGTTTAATGAAGATGTCCGACGCCTGGTCATCGACTCCAAAATTGATTACGAAAATTGTATTGAATTCTGTTCCAGCTATCTTCCGCACCTGGTGGACAAAATTGAACTCTATAAAGAACAGGTGCCTATTTTTGACTACTACGGCATCGAGATCGAAATCAACCGCGCTTTGGGCAGAAAGATCTGGCTCAAATCAGGAGGTTTCATCACTATCGATCAGACCGAAGCGCTGGTCGCTATCGACGTCAACACCGGTAAATTCGTGGGGCATACCGATCCCGAGGAAACCATACTTAAAACCAACCTCGAAGCGGTTAAGGAAATTGTTTACCAGTTGCGTCTAAGAAACATCGGCGGCATCATCATCGTCGATTTTATCGATATGGCTAAAGAAGAGAGCAAAGAAATCGTCTGGAATTCCCTGACCCAGGAACTGAAATTCGACCGCTCCCGGACCAATATTCTGAAAATTTCCGAACTGGGACTGGTGGAAATGACCCGCAAGCGGGTACGCGGAAGCCTCAGCCAGACCCTGTGCGACCCATGCCCCTACTGTGAAGGCAAAGGCCATATCAAATCACCTACCACGGTGTGTTACGAAATTATCCGCGCCCTGCAAAGGCTGGTCACCAACAATCTGACCCAGAAAATTATCACCATCGAAGTGCCGCCGCCGGTGTATGACCTTCTTTTTGAAGAGGAAACCTCCTATCTGGACGACATTGAGAAGTCCTACAACATTGAGGTCAACGTCAAGGTCAACCACAAGCTGCATCAGGAAAAATACACGATTCTTACCTGATCCCGGCAAAAAACCCTTCCTTTGGGGCAACTTCCGGTTTGGAGTTGACCTCTCCCGTGATAGAATCCAGAAATTCAGGAAATAGCTAGTTTTGCTTGTGCTGTTGAGGCATTTACCTGGTTTCTTATTTTTTCTATTGCACGTCCCTAATGAGACAAAAAACCGGTTAAACATCAGGAGAAATAACCATGAGACCCTTATTGATCCTCGGAGTATTGCTTCTTTGTCTATCCTGGACCGTCGGTTGTGGAACCGTCGGCAAAGATTTCGATATCGATGCGGCCCAAACCATTGAAAATGGTAAGACCACGCGGGAAGATATCGCTGTGATGTTTGGCGAGCCATTTAAAACCGGCATCCAGAATGGCTTTCCCATTTGGATTTACGAGCAAAACAAATATAAAGTAATCGGCAAGGATTCTTCCAAAGGCCTGATCGTGGAATTCGATCACAAGGGAATTGTGCGCCATCATTCGGTTTCGTCCAACGAACCCGCTCTTTAGTAACACCGAAACTTAAATATAGATGTTTGGATTCGACCGGGACCAGCAAGCGATCCTGCACTTCACCTGGATCGCCTTTTTCCTGACCTTTGTGTCCTGGTTCAACATGGCACCGTTCAACACCACCCTGCAGACTGTGGTGGGGCTGACTCCCGACCAGATCAAACTGTTGATGATCTGCAATGTCGCATTGACCATTCCAGCACGCATAGTCATCGGTTCCCTGGTAGACCGTTACGGTCCCAGACGGGTCTTCACCGGACTCCTGGTATTCGCGGGGGCGGTTTCCATTTATTTTTCACTCGCCACGCGGTTCGGAGAATTTCTGGTTTCCCGCCTGCTCATGGGATGTGCCGGAGCAGGATTCGTGGCGGGCATCAAAATGATCGCGGAATGGTTTCCATCGAATCGCATGGGCACGGCCCAGGGTATCTATGCCGGCTGGGGAAATTTCGGAGCCGCCGCCGCCCTGTTTACTCTGCCTCCAATTGCCGCTTTGTTTCCTCCGGAATTGGGATGGCGCGTTGCCACGGCTTTCTCCGGTCTGTTGTGCCTGATATGGGCGGGCGTGTATCACCATTGGGCTCGCGAGGTGCCGGAACGTGCTAAAAATTTTCCTGTCAGTCTGGAAAACACTATCGAAGTCACGTCCAGAAAAGATTTAATCCTGCAAATTCTCTTAATGATCCCCCTGTACACGGCCATGGGTTTGCTGGTAATAAAATTGGCGGGTTCCCCCGCCTTCCCTGCTGGCGTATTGATGGGTACTGTTCTCTTAGCGGTAATTGTTGGAATTTTTATTTTGAACGCGATCCGATGCGTCAAAGTCAACCTGCCGCGCATCGACAACGGTATCCCTGAAGAAAAAAAATATGAGTTCAGCCAAATCGCTATTCTCAGCCTTGTGTACGCGCTTACTTTTGGCTCAGAACTTTCGGTGGTCTCCATGTTTCCACAGTTCCTGGAAAGCACTTTCCAACTGACTGTCACCACAGCCGGCATTTTGGGGTCGTGTGTGGCCTTTTTCAATCTGATCACGCGCCCCAGCGGTGGCTGGCTTTCCGACAAGCTGGGGAGACGCCGGATTCTGTTCATCCTGGTTTTTGGAGCAGTCATCGGATTTGGTTTTATGGGAACCATCAACGCACAGTGGCCACTGGCAGGAGTAATCGCCCTGGCAGTGTTCTGCTCGTTAATGGTCCAGTCGGGTAACGGCGCGTGCTTCGCCCTGGTGCCGCTGATCCGGAAGGACCTGACCGGCAAACTGGCAGGAGTGGTAGGAGCCTACGGCAACGTCGGCGCGGTATTTTTTCTGACGATTCTAAGCGTGTTTGACGCCTCCACTTTTTTTCAATGGATCGGCGCTTACGCCTTTCTGGTATTATTGTCTCTGCTGTTTTTACAGTCCTTTAAAAACCTGCACCACTCGTATCACTGATTCGATAAAGAAAGGAATTCCATGGGTTTTACATGCGGCCTCGTCGGCCTGCCCAACGTCGGCAAATCCACCATCTTCAATGCCCTCACCTCCGCCGGGGCGGAGTCGGGTAACTACGCCTTCACCACCATTGATCCCAACGTCGGTGTGGTCGACGTGCCCGATCCCCGAATGGAAACCATCGTCCAACTGGTTCCCGCCAAGAAAAGGGTTCCGACCACCATGCAGTTCGTGGATATCGCCGGCCTGGTGAAAGGCGCGTCAAAAGGCGAGGGCCTGGGCAACCAATTCCTGGGCAACATCCGCGAAGTCGATGCCATCGCACACGTGGTGCGCTGTTTCGACGACGACAACATCCCGCACGTGCAGAATCGAGTCGACGCGAATTCGGATATTGAAGTCATCAATACCGAGCTGATGATTGCGGATATGGAAGGACTGGAAAAACGTAAACTGAAAATCGACAAGCTGGCGCGAAGCGGAGACAAAGACGCCCGCGTGCAAATCGAAGTACTCACCGCTGTGCTGGAAGCCCTGAATCAGGGCCGTCCGGCGCGAACCGTGTCGTTTGATACACCCGCCGAACAAAAATTTCTTAAATCACTGAACCTGTTAACCGCCAAGCCGGTACTGTATGTCTGCAATATCGCAGACCCGGAGCAGAATGAGAACAATCACGTGCAGGCCGTACGCCGTCACGCACAGGACGAAGGCGCGGGGGTGGTGGTGCTGGTCGGAAAAATAGAAAACGAGATCATGGAAATCGACGACCCGGAAGAGCGGCAGGCATTTCTGGAGGAATTGGGACTGCATGAAACCGGACTGGACCGCATGATCCATGAAGGCTACCGGCTCCTCGACCTGTGCACCTTCTTCACCGTCGGCGAAAAGGAAAACCGCGCGTGGACCATCCTCAAAAATTCCAAGGCGCCCCAGGCGGCAGGAAAGATTCATACGGACTTCGAAAAGGGATTCATCCGCGCCGAGGTGTATCACTTCGACGACCTGGTGAAGTACAAATCCGAACACGCCGTAAAAGAAGCGGGCAAACTAAGACTGGAGGGCAAAGACTACGTGGTGAAAGACGGCGATATCATGCACTTCAGGTTTAACGTGTGAATTATTTGATAGATTTCTATCAGTTCAGGGCCAGTTTAGCTAACAATAAACCGATACAGGAAAAATATAACAACACCAACAATTAATACATTTAAGCCATAGTTAAAAGTTTTACCTAATCCAGATTCATCAAAATTTTTTCTGGCTTGCGCCATTTCATTCTTGTGGTTGCGTTCCCAAAACAGCCAGTACCCTTTACCAAGAACCATGGGTATACCAATCATCAAGCCTCCCCATAACCGGGAATAAAATGTCAAAATGATAATAGCTGTAATTCCATAAGCAACAACCACCAACGCCGCCAACAGCTCCTTCCAAGTGACATTCTGGCTTTTTGGTAAAAAGGGTTTATCCTCCATACTTCACCATTTCTTCCATATTATTATTTTACTTAATTAGGCTAACAGGGGGAGCCTTTTTAGGCAAGAGGGCCAAAAAGAACGCTTGTTCGTTAGGAGGCTACCGATTATTGATCAACGGTCTTACCGTAGGTTCGGCGTTCGTAGATTTTCCAGATGCGGACGGCCTGGGCGCGTTCCAGCTCGGTGCCACCGTTGTAGATCGCGGTCAGGTCTTCGTTGGTCAAGACCATCAACGCGACGGACAGGACATCGGTCACTGTT
>JAOUPX010000166.1 GCA_029879645.1 Nitrospinota bacterium | reverse complement strand
TTACGCTTATATAGCGGCGGTGATCCTCTCCCTGGTCGTTAATCTTACTCCCTGATCCCATGGTTTCCCGTGGGCCTGTTTGACCTCCCTTGTTTTCTGGAAGACCCGTTGTCCCGGGTAGTGGGCCCGGGGTGACTGCCCCTCTTTTGTTCTATTGCTGTTACATGCACATTTGAGCCTGTAAAATATTAATTCTGTCCAACTAATTATCTGACACTCATCATCGGGCCTTTATACTAAGAAGGTATTCCTTATTAAGGAGAAGTTGCCTTGAGAGTATCGGGTCCGATCGGTATTTTGAAAAACGTGAGCGTGGTGTTTCTTGCATGCGCCGGCCTGTTGACGGCAGGGTGCGGCCTGTTTTCAGAAAAGTCGCCTTACGATCTGGCGGTGGCTGGAGACATTGGAAATTTAAAACGTCTCTTGGATGAGGGGTTGGATGTTAACCAGTCTTACGGATACGGAGAGCAATCCCTGCTGTTTGGCGCCGTGGAGCGGGAGGACCCCGCCACCGCGAAATTTCTGATCGAAAGGGGAGCCGACATTAATTTCAAAAACTCTCGCGGAGACACCCCGCTCATTCATTCTGTTAACCACGGACGCGAAAAAAACCTGCAACTTCTGCTGGATCATGGCGCTCACGTCAAGGCCAAAAATAAAAACAGCGTCAGCGCATTTTCCCGGGCCGTCTCGAAAAGTGAATTCAGGCTGGCGGAGCTTTTGCTTCTGCATGGTGCCGACGTCGATTTTCGCGATGAGGAAAAAAACTCGGCCCTGCACGTGGCGGCCCGTAATGGGGATACGCGGATGGTCCAATTGCTTTTAAAATACAAAGCGCGCGTCAATGTCAAAAACGAAAAGGGCTTTACGCCTCTTTATTATCCGGAGGAATTGAGTTACCGGGATATTTCCACACTGCTTAAAAAGCATGGAGCACGCCTGGCGCATCCGGCTCCGACGGTGGCCCATTATCAAAAAACCTACCAGAAATTACTCGGCCAGGGGCCTTTGCGGATCCATCGCGTCATCAAACAAGCGGGTAAAGGCAATCAGGTGATTTATTCCCCAAAGGGAGATCGAGTGGCGCAGGTTCTTCTGGTCAATCGACGTTACGAATATCCGGAGTTTCCCGGGAGCCTGGATGAAGATGAACCGGAGCATCCGTCCTATACTCTTCAGATTACAAATGTGAACGGTGCAGAAGAAAAATTCCCTCCTATAAAATTAAATCACGATCCCTATGGGGTGAGGTTTGCTCCCGATGGCAACCTGTTGGTTTCCAGGGACAGGGAACCCGGACTGGATGTCTGGGATCCGGTCAAAGGACAAATAGTCCGAAAGTTAGGGCAGGGGGAGGGGACCGTCCTGGATTCAGGGATGTTTGCATCCGGGAATTATCTGCTGGTCGGTGAACGCAAATATAATTTTTCCGATCCCCATATCACCATCCTGGATACCTTTTACCTGGCCTTCAAGGAAATCACCGGCGGCCTGGAGCACAGTTTGTGGATTTATGATTACGAGACCGGTGAGTTGGTGCGCGAATTCATCGGCCATCGAGGTAAGGTGCGGGATGCTACATTTTCGTTCGATGGTCAATATGCAGCTTCCATCGGTTCGGGCGCTTTCAATGAAAACCGGAGTTTGCAGGTATGGGAAACCACGAGCGGCCGCCCGATCCGGGTGCAGAGAAATCTGGGATGGAGCAATCGCCTCGTTCCGTTTCCCAAAGATCGGCGGCTGGCCCTAGCCAACTGGAACCGGATTTTGATCCTGGATATGGAAAACGGTCAGGTGATCAAACAGATTCGGGAAGGGGGACACCACCTGGGTCTGTTGCGGGAGGGACGGTACATGGCGCTTCTTAAAAACGACGAATTGAAGCTGGTGGATGTCCACACCGGTCGGGTAGTCCAGAAAGCAAGCTTTACAGAGGAATTCAACAAGCTGGGAACCGATTATAATGATCGGGAAAACTTTGCCTCTCTTAAAGCCTCTCCGAGCGGCGATTCATTCGTCGCCACCACCAACCACGGCAAGATGATCTTCTTTGGATTAAAAAAATCCTGATTTTCAGAATACGCTTTCCCGATCCCTGATCGAAACAGTGGTGCCGTCCGCCGTTTCCATGTATGATTGACAAATAATCCACCCCAAATCAATAAACTCTAGTGGCAGGAAAACCAATGGCAATTTCACACAAAGTTCACGATTTCATGGAGCGGGCGTCGTGGATCCGCAAGATGTTTGAAGAAGGCATTCGTCTGAAAAAGGAATTCGGCGACGAGAATGTTTTTGATCTTTCGCTGGGCAACCCGGTAGCGGAACCGCCCCAGGAAGTGGTCGAGGCAATGATCGCCGCCGCAAAAGATGAATCGGGCGGTCAGCACCGTTACATGCCCAACGCCGGCTACGAAGCCACCCGCCAGGCGGTGGCGGAGGCTCTTTCAGAAGAATGTAAGGTTTCCCTTTCCTCCAACGACATTGTAATGGTCTGTGGTGCGGCGGGCGGATTGAATATCACTCTCAAAACCCTGCTCGATCCCGGCGATGAAGTGATCGTCTTTGCCCCGTATTTTGTCGAGTATTTGTTTTATGCCGACAACCACGGCGGTAAGGCGGTTCCGGTTAATACCAAAGACGATTTTTCTATCGACTTGGAATCGTTTCGGGCGGCGGTGACATCTAAAACTAAAGCGGTGATCATCAATTCACCCAACAACCCGACCGGAGTTGTGTATTCCCGGCAAGCCCTGCAGGGGTTGGCCGATGCGTTGCGGGAAAAATCGAAGGAAATCGGACGGGCGATTTACCTGATCTCCGACGATCCGTACAAAAAAATCGTGTTCGACGGTGTGGAGACCCCGAACGTTCTCGATTTATATGAGAACAGTATTTACATCACCTCCCACTCCAAGGATCTGGCGGTGCCGGGCGAGCGCATCGGATATGTTGCCGTTCACCCCGATGCGGAAGACGCGGCGGGGGTGATGGCGGGGCTCATTTTCTGCAACCGGGTGCTGGGATTCGTCAACGCACCGGCCCTGTTCCAGCGGGTGGTGCAGAAGGTTCAGCATGTGACGCTGGATGTCGAGCCTTACCGGCGGCGGCGGGATTTTTTATATAAAGAACTCACCGGCATCGGCTACGAGGTGGTCAAGCCGCAAGGGGCATTTTATTTTTTCCCCAAGGCGCCGATAGAAGATGAAGTGGAATTCGCCAAACTCCTCACCGCCAAAAAAGTGCTGGTGGTGCCCGGACGCGGCTTCGGCACGCCGGGTTATTTCCGGATATCGACCTGCTTCCCCGACCGGGTGATCGAGGGCGCCCTGCCGGGGCTGGCCGCGGCCTACCGGGAAGCTACTAATAAATAAGGATTTCCCCGTATTTTAAATTTTGTTTGGGAATCGGGGGATTTTGATAGAATAAGGGTAATCAGCTTCAAGAGAATCAGAAATTTCTAAAGGAATGGACATCGCCATGAGTTTAAACCCGGATCAAATCAATCGTTACAGTCGCCATTTACTATTGCCGGAAGTGGGCATGGAAGGCCAGGAGAAAATCTGCAATTCCAAGGTTCTGTGTATCGGAACCGGTGGGTTGGGGTCTCCGGTATCCCTGTACCTGGCCGCCGCCGGCGTTGGTAAGCTGGGTCTGATCGATTTCGACGTGGTCGATAAAAGCAACTTGCAAAGGCAGATCGCACACGGCGAATCCACTGTTGGCAAATTGAAAGTGGACTCCGCCAAATCTCGCATCGCCGATCTCAATTCGGATGTGGAAGTGATCACTTATAATGAACGATTGACGTCCGATAACGCCATGAGGATTTTTGCGGACTGGGATATCATCGTCGACGGCACCGATAATTTTCCCACACGCTACCTCGCCAATGATGCCTGCGTGCTGTTGAAGAAGCCCTACATTTACGGATGCATCCTGCGTTTTGAAGGCCAGGTTTCAGTGTTCGATTCCCGGACGGGTCCCTGTTACCGGTGCCTGTATCCCGAACCGCCGCCTCCAGGCATGGTGCCCAGTTGTGCGGAAGGCGGTGTGCTGGGCGTGTTGTGCGGCATCATCGGTGGATTGCAGACCAACGAAACCATCAAGCTGATCCTTGATAAGGGCGAGAACCTGAACGGACGTCTGGTCATCTTCGATGCCCTGGGCTTGAAATTTCGTGAAATGAAACTGCGCAAGGACAAGAACTGTCCGATCTGTGGCGACAACCCGACGATCACCGAGCTCATCGACTACGAACAGTTTTGTGGCATTCTGCCGCCGCAGGAGGAGCCGGATGACAGCGCTTTGGAAATCGAACCCGCCGTGGTCAAACAGATGCTGGACAGCGGGAAGAAATTTACGCTGGTCGATGTGCGCGGACAGGGTGAATATGAAATCAATCGCATTGACGGATCCACGCTGATCCCGTTGGATATTATTGAAGAAAGAAAAATAGAAAAACTCAACGGACTGAAGAAAGAGGATGAAATTGTCCTGCACTGCAAAGCGGGCGTGCGAAGCCTGAAAGCGGCCAAGGCCCTGATTGATATCGGTTTCCAGAATGTCAAAAGCATGCGCGGTGGAATCGAGGAATGGGCGGAAACCATAGACCCCTCCATGCCGCGCTATTGATTTTACCGGGGTTGGGGGCGGTTGCCTTGACTTTAC
>JAOUPX010000164.1 GCA_029879645.1 Nitrospinota bacterium | reverse complement strand
GTACCGCCAGGTTGTTGATACCAAACGGCTCGGAGCGGTAGTTCATCGCACGGGCGGAAGGACGATAAGCGTCCGTCTGCGGATCGCGCTGAGGAATCATTTCGCCGTGACGATTCAGAGGACGGAACGATTCATCACCCACTTCATGATAGAACAGGGCGAATTCCCGGAAGTCCTTGGCATCGTCGTTGGCGATCATGGCCATCCAACCGCTTTCCAGCTGACCACCGGTCCACGGATCAAGATACTTGGAACCGCGGGGTTCAACGATGAATGCGCCGATCAGGCCCAACGCCGAAGGATCACGTCCGGCATGGTTCATGATCATGTGTCCGCCTTCTTGCTCATCAACAGGAATGTACCATTCGAAATCCTGAGATTCGCCAGATTTAACAATCGCGCCCTTGGAAGCAGCCGTGTTCGGAGCTCCGCTTGAGCTGATGATCATGGCAGAACCATTGATCTGAAAACCAGCGTCTTCGCCTTCAAGTTGGTTGTGGAATTTCACGCGTACACATTCGCCTTGATTACCACGAATGGTCAACGGCTGAATTGCATCCCCTTGAAGACCGGTTGATACCGCACCCGGATCGAGGGCATCCCCACGAGCTTTGGCGTTGCGCTTCTCTTCGTCCCGGACTTTATCGATGTCCTTAGTCAGAACATACATATATCCGGGGAAGTAATCGCCCCATTGATTCAACGTGATTTCCACATTGATGGCGGCAACGTCATAGGTTTTCGTGGGAACTCCAGCAGGACAATGAGCCCCTTTGAATACCTCATTTCCGGCTTCCGTCGGCCCAAGCAGAAAACCCTGCTGGAGCTGATGAGCAGCCCATGAGTTGTGGAATACGCCTCCGGAGGAAGCCGGGGTGGCATGCTCCATCAACTTTCCTTTCAGGCGATCCATCAGGTTGCTGTACGTCTTATTCAGACGCTCCTGATTGCCTTCCTTACCTTCCATCATCTCTTCGTAGTTGATCTGGTTTTCCAGCTTGTCCAACCACAAAGGACGCTCCACCGGGGACCCTTGGTGATCCTGGTGGGTTGAGGCCGCGAATGCTGTACCAAGACCCAAGACACATGTCAGGGCCGTGACGGCAAACGCTTGCCAAATAGGTTTTCTGCTTGTAGCCATAGAACCTCCCTAGAAATTTTCTAGTAAAAAAATGATCGGATATTGAAAAATAATTATTTTAATATCCTTAAAAAAAACCAAGTACCTCTAAACACATAAATCAAAATAATCCACTTTACTGCTGACTTTCTTTACCCAATGTAATTGTGATCGCTTCGTGGTCCCGGTCAATTAATAGTGAAAATGTTTTCTCCTGGGTATTTCCCTGAAGAAAACGCTCAAATTCCTCCTTGTCCAAAATGGATTGCCCGTTGACCGCCACAATTACGTCTCCTACTCGAATCCCCTCTTTTTCCGCAATGGTGTGGGGAAGTACCTGAATAACCCTCACCCCTTGATCGCGGTCGTCTTCCTTCGTCTTGGAATCATCGGGATTCAAATCTTCCAACACAAAACCGAACTTCACAGGATCCCTTTTACTCAATGCCGCAAGCTGGTGCTGGGGATCTTCTTTTTTGATCAGCTGGACTGAAAATGTTTTACGCTCATTATCCCTGAGAACGTCCAGCTTGATAATCTGACCGGGAGAAACATTACCGATAAGCCGTATCATGGAATTCGGCGAACTTACCTTGGCACCACCAATTCTCAGAATGATGTCACCCACCTTGATACCGGCCAAAAAAGCCGGTTGTTTCTCAAAAACGGAGTTAACTAGAACACCATCTTCTTTATCTATATTGGCGGCTTGAGCCACATCATCAGGGATATATTCTATGCCGACCCCCAACCATCCCCGGCTGACCGATCCATTTTCAATGATCTGCTGGGTGACGTTTTTAACGACATTGGAGGGGATCGCAAATCCTATACTTTGCGCATAGTTGATGATCGCCGTATTGATCCCAACCACCTCACCCCTAATATTTAATAGGGGGCCACCGCTATTCCCCGGATTGATCGAGGCATCTGTCTGAATAAAGTCTTCATATCGAGAGATATTGACATTTTCCCGGTTCAGCCCGCTGATCACACCGAAACTAAACGTGTCGTGAAGCCCGTAGGGATTCCCGATGGCTACCACGAACTGCCCGACTTTCAATTTGGAAGAATCACCCAGATCAACAGATCGTAAGGGTTCGGATGATCTCACCTGAACCACCGCCAGATCCGTCTCCTCGTCTGTGCCAAGAACATTCCCCACTAATTCCTTGCCGCCGTACAGCATTATCTGAACTTTTTCAGCCTGACGGACCACATGACTGTTGGTCACTATATATCCGTTCACTCCGTCAATAATCACCCCTGCCCCTGCATTTGTTGGGCGGGAGCGATTTGGATCACTTTGACGTCTGATGGATGGTGATGGGGGAACATAAGGAGAAATGTTAACAACTGAAGGTAGTGTATGTTCGGCCAAACCGACAAAACCTTCTTCCACTTCTTCGAGAAATTTAAGCCCCTTTGCCGAATGGCCTGCATCCGCGTTTTGTACCCCCAACAAAAATAAACTGAGGAGCAAAACGGAAATAAACATAGAGAATAAACGATTTTTCATAATCGAGGTAAATAAAAGGGTTCCCGCCCGCATAAATATCCAATTGGGTACTGAAAACACCCTCAAAACCGGTGACCCTCCCATCCTCGAAACAATACTAACAGCTTTGGGTTTTAGCCCGGCAAAATCAACATGCTTTCAGGCCAAAATCACCCTCGTCTGCATGTTTATTCCCAATAGAATCAATCTTTTCAAACAATTACAAGAAGATTGACTCTTCAAAAACCCCTCAAAATTCATACTTTAGGGCCAATTGAGAAACCTTATATATACGGAAAGGGCACCCCCTGTCAACATAAAAATCCGGCTTGAAAAGGTGGTTATTTATTGATAAACAAGCTCTCTACAGGTTTGACCCCGGCCAATCTTGTGTAATACTTGTAAATGGAATGAAAATCTTCCCGATATCAAATTTTTAGAAGCAGAGCAGGAGTGTCTGAATGGAATACAGCCAGTTTGAATCAAAATCGGCCCAGGAAGTCCTTAAGTGGACGTTTGAGCAGTATGGAACCCGCGCGGGGATAGCGTCCAGCTTCGGGCTGGAGGATATGGTGCTGATCGATATGGCTTCCAAAGTCACCAAAGAATTTACGGTGTTCACTTTGGACACCGGCAGGCTCCACGAAGAGACTTACCAAACCATGGACCGCACCCG
Organism: Nitrospinota bacterium; assembly: GCA_029879645.1. Taxonomy (GTDB): domain Bacteria; phylum Nitrospinota; class Nitrospinia; order Nitrospinales; family Nitrospinaceae; genus SZUA-226. Next base: position 1,425 of record JAOUPX010000164.1, on the reverse strand, counting down.
GAGTCACTACGGCATAGCCATCCAGTCTTATTTCCCCGACACGAAAGCGGTTCAACAGCTGGAACGCGAAAAGGGATTTTTCTCGTTTAAAGAAAGCCTGGAGAACCGGAAAGAATGTTGCGCCATCCGCAAGGTGGAACCGTTATCGAGAGCGCTTTCCAGTCTGGACGCCTGGATCACCGGCATCCGCCGGGACCAGAACGTCACGCGCACGGACATTCCAAAAGTAAGCGAGGACGCCGACCGCCCTCCCCTGATCAAAATCAACCCGATCGCCGACTGGTCGCTGGAGCAGGTGCAGGACTATATTGAAAAGAACAAGGTTCCCGTCAATCCACTGCACAAATTCAACTACCCGAGTATCGGTTGCGCCCCCTGCACCCGTCCTATTAAAGAGGGAGAGGATATCCGTGCCGGCCGCTGGTGGTGGGAAAACCCCGATCACAAAGAATGCGGCCTCCACCGCCCTGCATGATGCTGGACAACTTTGAGGCCTTATTGTTGTAAGAGTCGATCATTCATCCCGTTTTTCCAACAATCGGGCAATCTCATCCTCCCCCAGCGGTTCAGTGTGTTTGACGCGCAGGCTTTCATTCCACTCCTGTGCAAAATCACGTTGCAGATAGATGTTTAACAGCACGGTGAACATCATTGCCACAAGTGCCCCCAGGCTCGCCAGGGCCATGTCTTTGTGGCCGTCCCACACATCGCCCTGTGTACCAAGATAGGCCATCCCCAAGTCGCCACCAAACAACTCCGCCACTCCCCATTCGATGAGTTCATATATCATGGAAGTGGACATGGTGAGGTCCAAGGGCAAAAAGTAACCCCAGAACCCGCGCACATCGGCCACCCGCAGGAACATCTCCCTCACCGGGTAGGCCAGCAGGAGACCATAACTGAAATGAACAACTCTATCGAAATTATTGCGCTCCCAGCCCACAAGCTCGTTAAAGGATTGGCCGGTGACCGCCTGGAACCACCTATCGTAAGGCACCTCGGAATAGGTGTAATGGGAGCCGATCTCATGCAGGCAAAGAAAGATGAAAATAAGGGTGTATGAAACTCTCGATAGAAGCAGACGCTTGTAAGTGGAGGCGAGCACGAGGACAGATACAACGACCAGGATATTCTCAAGCACCCAGTCCTTACGGTTGAACGGATCGATGGAAAGAACGATCCACTCTGTGCAAAATAACAGTGCCAGAATCAGCAGGTAGCGATGGTGTGAAATTGTCATATTCACCAGGCAGAAACATATACAGATTAAAATCGAACCTATACTACGGGCGGTAGCGGAATCAGTTTACCTCCGGTTGCCAGTCGCCCCAACGCTGGTTGCCGGTCAGTTCCGGTTCCCACTCATCCATTTGCTGGAACAGGTGGGACATCAGAGGTCCCAGTTGGGAAGCCGCGCGCCAGGCT
>JAOUPX010000165.1 GCA_029879645.1 Nitrospinota bacterium | reverse complement strand
TGGCCTTTAAACATCCTGTCAAAAACTTCCCGGATGATGGTGTTGTCCTCCAGCAGGTCCCCTTCAAAATAGGCATGGCTGTCGTCAACTCCATCGGCTTGTGTGAAGTCCAGATAGACTGCTTTGCTGGACAGCAGGTTTTTGGTGTAATGCCCGAGCCGGGCCTTTTGCTCTTTGCCGAATTTAACCCGGGAGGCGGCCAGCGCCTGGTCGCTTTCGTTGATGGTGATATAGATGCGCTTGCGGTGCGCGATGCGGTCCACCCATTGCGCGTGGTCTTCGTTGTTGGCATCGGCGGCCATGAGGACAACGTTGTCGAAGATCAGAGTTTCACCTTCGTACACGGTAGAGTTCATGAGGTTTTTGAGCAGGTAGTTGCCCATGCTGTGAAGGGCCATATTAAAGGTAAAGTTACATTTCTCTCTTTCGCTTTCCTTTTTCCTGGCGTTTTCTTCCTCTATTTTCTTTAAATGGTCGGTGAGGTATTCATTCAGCTTTTCCAGGCACCGGTCGAGGGCGTTGACCGATAATTTGGCCTCGTGCTTTTGAGAGCGGTAATTGGTGGCACCGAGCAGGCCCTCGTCCGCCGGCCAGGAAAAGGCAATCACTTCAACGTCGAATTCCTTTTGAAAATTCATACATCTCTCGACCACGTCATCGATCACGTTGTTGAATCCGTGAACAAAGAACAGGCAGTTTCTGTTCCTTTTGCGCATTCGGTTGATGAGTTCGATGAACAGCCTTCTGCTGGGATGCTTGGCCTTGTCGAGAGGTTTCCTGGATTGGGGTTCTTTGATAATTTCCATATTCCATTTTTTTGCAGAACCCGTAACCCTCGCCAGCCGCAATTCGTCCGGTGCTTTCTCGTTGAACACTTTTCCGAAACCGATTTCCCTGTTGTCCTTGGATTTGAGGACGTTTCGATTGGTGACGATATAGATCGTTTGCTCCTGCTCACTCATGGCTTGATCCCCCCTCTTTAGGCAATAAGATCGATTAATTTACTCTGTGAACTGTTAGGAATGTATCAGCAAAAAATCTCCTTCGTTCTCGCATGAGCCTTTATTAGGCAGAATACCTTTCGCTATGAATTGCAACCGGAATCTCTGGAAGGCACACGAATTTTGCTGAAAAATCCTTTGAATCAAAGATGAATTTGATTGCGCTTTACTCCCCAGGCGCAATTATATAGAATTCAAAAATTCGGTAAAGTAAAATAAGTGTGTGCGATTTTATCTGCTGACCGAGTTTTTTTGTATACACCGCTTTAGAAAACAAGAGAATTGGATTGAGGAGGGAAAACCATGAATGAGCCGAGCCGGGGTGGAGGCATTGGATCCATTTTTATGCTTCTGACCTTACTGGTCGGCGGTGTCGCCCTGGAGAGCCAGGTTGCCCTCAAAAGTTCCCGCCCGATAAAGAAAAGCGTAATCCAGCAACACAATTTTGATGAAGAAAATATTGACGCCCGCCTGTGGCAGGATCCTTTCGAAGCCGTCCTGCAGACTATTAAACGCGGTAATTCAACTGAAAGTTCATCACTGGATTTTGATTTAAAAGATTCCGATCAAATTACGATTCTGGGGATTCTGGTTTCTACCGGGCCCTACTTCGTTGATGCGGAGAACAGACGAAGAACCCGCTATGCAGTGCTATCAGGTTTGGCGACATCCGGTTTCCAACCTGAAAATGCGGAATATATTGGTTATTTGAAAGGAGGAGCAGAAAGTAATACAGCAAAGCACCATCCTGCTCCAGAAATCCTCCCTTACGAATGGTTTGCTGGGGAAAGAAAAATTTCTGGAGAAGAAACAATTAAAGAACGTGTCCTGGTGCTTTGGTTGGGCAACCATCACTTTGCTCATGAGCATGGCGAAAAAAAGAAATTTCTGCAAAACATTCAGGAATTATTCAAATGGGTAAGCAATCAAGCAAAAAAACCCCCTCAAATCAGTCTTATAGGCCCAACGAACTCTACCAACTTGCAGGATATGCTCAAGGAGATAAAAGAATTAACTGGCATAAATAAGGAAGATAGAAAATGCTCTTTAGAGAGCTCAGAAAATTCCTCCTCTTGCCTGGAGATATATTCGACACGTGCGACCAAAAATGAATCTCAGCTTTTAAAGCTGATCGAGGCGGATGCTGAAATTAAAACGATTCAACAAATGTTTGATGAAAAACAAGGAAGTGAAATTCGTTTCCTTCGCACTACTCCGACAGACTATGACTTGGCCAAGGCGATGGTTCGGGAACTCAGTTTTCGTGGGATTAAGTCAGATTCCAATATTGCGTTGATTTCAGAATGGGATACCGATTATGGCCGTGCTTTTCAGGAGACCATATGCAAGGCCTGGCAAGCGTTTAACTGGGGAACGGGTAAATTCGATGAGAAGAACCTGGAAGAGCCCAAAGAAAAATTTTGTGACAATTTTAAAAACATACATTACTTCAGTTATCTGCGTGGTCTGGATGGTGAAATTCCTGAGTCTGATGATTCTTCCTCGGGAAAACCGAAAAAAGTTAATCCTCTAAACTCGATAGAGGAGGATGTTGATTTCTCCAGCCTGCGGGCCGAGAAGGAACGGCAATACGATTACCTCCTGCGATTGGCTGAAAGGATTGAGGAAACGGAAAAGAAGTTTGGCCATAAACCCAAAGAAATGTTGAATCCTTTCAAAACGATTCGGTTTGAGGCGTTTGGTATTCTGGGAAGCGATTACTACGACAAACTGGTGGTTCTTCAGGCCCTTCGGAAACGGTTTGACCATGCACGGTTTTTCACCACGGATATGGATGCCCGGTTGTTTCAACCGGAAGACTTTAAGCATGTCCGCAATTTGATCGTCGCGTCAGGATTTGGCCTCAATTTGCAGGATAAATTACAGAAGCGTATTCCGCCTTTCCGCGATACCTATCAGACTTCCGCCTACCTGGCCACCCTGCTGGCTTTTGAATCTAAAGAGTGCAAACAATCCCTGACTCAGGAAAATATTGATTATTGGCTTCAGGCCCGCGTGTTTGAAATCGGCCGCACCCAGGCGTTCGATTTAAGTTCAAATTTGAACTTAAATGAAAAACCAAAGAAAACTATCGCCGCAGATTGTTTAAAAGCTTTCACCGTAAACGCAAATACGGCGTCCAGTTTGCACCCGCTACCAGCCCCGCCGATTGCCTCTTATAAATATCCGGCTGTGGCAATTCTGACCTTGTCGCTGATTTTCTTTTTGTGCCTGAGGTTCAAAGAGCACTGGAGGTGGGTTTTAGCGGGAACTCTTATAATTACTCTATATTTTATTGCAGTGTGTTATTTGAGCTCGCGATGGGACGAAGAACCGCTGGCGTTTTTTGAAGGAGTGAGTATCTGGCCCACAGATTTTTTACGGCTCACCGCCGTGCTTCTGGCGATAGGAGTGATCGGTTACTATAACGGAAATCCGTTTTCATCCTTGTCGCGGGGCAAATTGGAAGAGAATTTTGACCGTATTCGCGATTACTTTAACTATTCGGAGGCGTCTGCTCCCAGTAAATGGCTGCCCCACAGTAAAAAAGAATTCTGGAAAAAGGTGACATGGCGGGCCGCGGCGTATGTGGGCCTGGCTTTGTTAATCCTGGGGACCTTTGGATTTCCTTTTATCCCCTTCCGGGGCTCCATCAGCCAGTGCCTGGATATCTTCATCCTGATCCTGTTTATCATTTCTTTTGCAATTTCGCTTTACTACAGCGGTGTTCACCTGAATGACAGCATTATGCTTCTTAAGAGTTTTAAAGACAAAAGTCTAAAATGGCCGGAGGCAATCAAAAATAAAATTTTTACCACGGCTATACCCGGGGCTGTTGACCCAGTCTCGCCCGACACATCTGCTCTATCGGACCCCATGAAATCCATGCTGAACGGTCCTGTTTCTCTTCGTTTTATTGGTGAACGCACCGATGCCGTGGATGAATTGATATATTTTCCCTTGGGAATTTTAACCCTTGGGGTTTTGTCCAGAGCCCGTGTTTTTGACAACTGGGACTTCCCGTTACCTTTGGCTTTTCTTCTGATATATGGTTTCATGTACGTTTTGTTTAAAGCGTTGAAGGTTCAACGGGAAGCCAAAAGGCGGAAAACGGAGTTGTTAGAACAGATGGAAAGGCAAAGGATTCATTTCCAGGCACAGAATCAGGAAACGGAAGAACGTTTTTTAAGTTCATTGATCGAGAATACCCAAAACTATAAAAAAGGGGCTTTTTTGCCATTGGCGGAACATCCTTTTAATAAAGCCCTCCTGTTACCCTTTTCCGGGTTTGGCATTATGGCTCTCGTCGAGTACATGTTTTTGGTAGTATAATCCGTCTTCCACAAGCCATTCTTCCTGAACTCTCCCTCCATAAAAGGACGAATTATTAAGCAGGACTTGGTCCGGCAATTACGTGGTTTGACACGCCTAATAAAAGGTGATTTAATCGATGGCTTAATATGCGCGAGGGTGGCGGAACTGGCAGACGCGCTGGATTTAGGATCCAGTGGGCAACCGTGGGGGTTCGAATCCCCCCCTTCGCATTGGCAATTCAACCTTTAAATACAGATAATTATGAAATGTGAAGTTGAGGAAATCGATGCCTGCAACCGCAAGCTGAAGATTGAAATTCCACTGGGCGATTACCAGGCCCAGCTGAAGGGCTATTATTTGAAACTGGGACGTGAGGTGAAGGTTCCCGGATTCCGTCCCGGCA
>JAOUPX010000008.1 GCA_029879645.1 Nitrospinota bacterium | reverse complement strand
GTTGTTAAATCCGTGTAGCCCTGAGTGGATATGGCGTACTGCTGTTGGAGGTGACGCGCGGTGTCTTCCACCGAGGAAGACGAAGTTCCGACAATGGCGCATATCCCGGCACCCGCCTCGTGAAAAAATTTGGCGAGGAATTCCCCGAGTCCCTGTTTACGCCGTCTGGCTCCGAGTATCAGCACCCGATGACTGTTCACCGGCACCTCCTTGATCGATAATCTGTTGAACGGCGTGGAACACCTTGTCAGGCGTCATCTCGATCATGCAGGGATGATCGATGGGACACACTTTTTTGTGGCACGGCACACAGGGCAAATCCTCGCGCAGGATAATCGTTTTGTCCAGATGGCAGTTGGTGTGGCGCGGGTCGGTCGGTCCCATCAGCACCACCACCGGTTTGCCGAACGCTACCGCATAATGGCGGGGTCCGGTGTCGTTGGTCACCAATAAATCCGTGCGCCGCGCCAGGGCTTTGAGCACCCCAAGGTCGACCTTGTCCGGGCCGGTGTTGATGAGTTCGGCCTGCGAACTTTGAACAATTTCCTGAGCGATGCCGTCTTCGCCGGGCCCTACCAATACCAGCAGCTTGCACTGATACCGATTCTGAATACTTTCCGCCAGTTCGGCAAAGTATTTAGGCGGCCAGCACTTGGACGAACCGAATTGAGCGCCGGGGTTGAGCCCGATAACGCGGTCATTTTCCTCGATCCCGTACTGCTTCAATAATTCAGCTCCCCGCACCGATTCCTCATCGGTCAGGTACAACTGCGGTGTGACCGGCACTTCGATCTTCAAACCCATCCATTTCAGGAGTTCGAGATAGTAATCGGTCATCGGCACCGGCAGATAGCGTCCGTTTTCCTTTAGCGGATGGGGTCCCTTAACCCAGAACCGGCGGAACCCGCGGCGGTAGCCGACAATATTTTTGACTCCGCCCCAGCGCACGGATATGAATGAACGGAAGGAATTGGGCAGAAGAATGGCGAGGTCCGGCGACTCGTCCCGAATATCAGAAGCCAACTGCTTCAATCCACTCATTCCCTTGTCACTACAGGGGATCAACCGGTCAATGTCCGGATGCCCCACCAGAATTTTGGCGGCATACTTGCGAACCGCGACAGAGATACGCGCATCCGGATAATTATTTTTGAGGATGCGGATGACCGGCTCGGCCATCACCACATCGCCCACCCAGTTGGGAAAGCGAATCAGAATCCTCTGAACGGGATCGCTCATATTATTGTTTCAGTTTGGCGAGAATATCGGTGGTGCTGTGATCTTTGGAATCGCCCACGGTTACCACTTGGCCGCCGTAGGCTTTGACGATGGGATACTCCGGCATCTGCTCCAGGCGGTCGGCGTAGTCGGTTCCCTTGGTGTGGATGTCGGGCTTCAGCAAACCGCACAACGGTCCGGGATGATTATCCGCCAGCGGCACCACGTAATCGACCGCCTCGATGGCGGAGATGATTTCCATCCGCTCGTAATCCGGGTTGACGGGATTTCGGTCCGGCTTGATGCGTTTGACCGATTCGTCAGTATTGATGGCCACCACGAGAATATCACCCAGCGCCTTGGCGGCGAACAGGTAGCGCAGGTGGCCGACATGCAAAAGTTCGAAACAACCGTTGGCGAACACCACCTTGCGGCCCGCCTTACGGTGCTCCTCCAACACGGGAACCAGATCGGCGGGATTGGAAAAAACTTTTTTATGATGACTGGGAATAACCGGATCGCTCACTGGGACTCCTGAAGGCGGGTTCAATTTAAAAATCTATTTTAAAGGAATTTTCGCCCGAGTCCTACACCAAAAGTGCGCGAAATATCGGAAAATGCACTGATTTTATGCGCCGTTCAGTCCCGGTCCATCGAGGGTATTCAGGCGCACCACATCCTGCACCGGATGACGGTAGCTTCGTGGCCGGGGAGCATTTTTCTGATGGCCGAGCACGATAAACATCACGGGAATCAGATTGGGAGTCAGCTTCAATATTTTAGTCACCGCTTCCGGGTCGAACCCGATCATGGGGCAGGCCCCCCAGCCGCGGTCGACTGCACCGTACATCATCGTCATCGCCGCCAGCGAAGCACTACGAATGGCTTCATCACGTTGCAGTTGGTGGTTATCCCCATAAAAATTTTGAATCAGGGGCAACACCTTTTCCTGAATTGCTCCGGGAGCCTCTTTATAAATCTCCGGAGCGTCCTGATACGCATCCAGCTTGCCACATACCAGAACAGCGACGGAACAATCCTCCATCTGCGCCTGACCCCACGCGGCCTCCTTCAATTGCCTTTTTATGTCCGATTCCCTGACCGCGATGAAAGTCCAGTGCTGAAGATTGAACGAACTGGGACTCAACACCACTTCATCGAAGAATTCTTTAAGTTCCGCATCGCTGATGGTTTTATCAGGATCGTATGACTTAACGCTGAACCGCCGCTGAACAACTTCCGAAAATTCCATTATGACTTCCTTTCTTTAAATACTTTCGACTCAGATCTATCTTCCTTCTCGATACAACGGATAATTCACTTTGGCCGGCACGTCGATCAGGGCGATGCGGAGCGGGCTGTCCGCTTCCCCCTGAAGGGATACCGCTCCCGCTTCACCGGCATGGACCACCGCAAAGTAGCGGGGTTCCAGATAATGCGTGCCTTGGGTGGCTTCGTCCACCAACACACCTTTGCCGTCGATCACCACGATGGCCAGTGTGCGGTTGGCAGGAAGCTCGCGGTCGAAGCGATAACCCGGCTGAATGAGGATGTCCTGCATGGCCACTTCCGCCTCAATGGTCACCGGAGCGCCTCCGCCGATGACGTGCTTGAGGGTTACCCTGTCACGAGTCTCTACCGGAAAATCTTCGTGGGAAAATTCCCTGTAGGTGGGAGTCCTGGTAATCGCCTCCCTCAGGTTCGGTTCGAACCAGATCTGAAAAAACTCGGTGTGATCGCCCACGGTCTCTTCTTCGTGAGAAACCCCGGAACCGGTTTGCATCACCTGCACGCCACCGGCCTTCACCCGGCTTCTGGTTCCCAGCGTGTCGTAGTGTCCGATCTCTCCTTCAATGGCATAACTCATGATCTCGAATGCCTGGTGGGGGTGAAGCCCAATCCTGCCGTAACCCTTCGCCGTGGCCCACGCCCAGTAAAACAGCGGACCCAAATGCCGCGGCGCCGGGCCATCCTGAGGAAACCCGATGGGTTTGATCTCGGTGATGCGCCCGCCGTCGAACTGGCCCACGGCCTGTGCCTCAGGCGGATAAATACTGATTTCAAGCGGTTTCGTTTGTTCTTTCACAATACCTTCCCCTGGTTTTAAACCAACCCGTAAAAAATTTATTTAACGAAAATCGGCTAAACCGTGACGCATCCATTTTAACCCTGATTGAAGGTTTTGAGCACCAATCCTCTGCCACGGAATTCTTCCCTGAAAATATAGACGATTAATAGATATTTATTCGCATCCTTCCAGCTCAAACTCTCCTCCGATAACTCCTATTCTTAGACAAAACTCCTAATTTTTTGTGTATTAATTTCGTCAATTTTCCAATTTAATCGATATATACCAATAAATTCAATAAGTTAATATATTTAATATTTTTATACATAATTCTAGATTTTTTATTGACAAACCTAGAATAAAGTTTAATATTGTAATTGAACATTGTGTTTAACTTTTTAATTTGATACTTAATCAATCGACATAAGGAGATTCAAAATGAAAACGACGAAAATCATCCAAATCCTGACCGCCACCACCGCCAGCCTGTTCCTGTTTGCCAATGTAGCCGCAGCCCATAGCGAACACGATCATTCTGAAATTCCTCTGAAATGGAAATTCTCTAAAAAGGTCGAGGATAAGATCCAAGCCCGAGGGACTCTACAGGGGAACGGTTACTATGTTGGTCTTTCCTCTCATGAGCAGAATACCATGAAGCATTATGGTATCCGGACCGGCAACATATTCACGGCGCAGGTGGATGGCGTTCAGGCTTATGTCAAACGAACCTCTACGGGCATTCAAATTATGGATACCGGGGTAATGGACATCGCCCAGAAAGAACTGCTTCCCCTTCGCCCGCTGAACTGGGCCACTCCGATCTCCACCGGAAGCGCCAATCATTCCGGTCATGACCATTCCATGATGCCTTTTGAGTGGTCTTTCGGTGAGTACACGCAGGACCGCATTGCCAGTCGCCTGAGCTCAAATGAGGTGGTTTTCGTTGGTCTCACCCGGTTCGAACAAAACCTGTTGACGGACTACGGCGTCCGGGTAGGCAATCAGTTCCATACGGTCGTAAACGGTCAAACCACAATGGCCGAGCGCACCAGCGGCGGCTTGAAAGTCATGGGCCTCTCCAACAGCGAAGTGGCTCAAATGAACTCAAGCCAGGCCAATATGTAATAACACTTTAATAACCTTAGCCTGGATATGAATCATGTTAGCCGTTGAAGAAAACCAGTCCGAGAACCTGATCACGATAGGGGAACTTTCCAGACGCACCGGGATCACCACACACACCCTGAGAATCTGGGAAAAACGCTACGATTCCCCGAAAGCCGTCCGACTTCCCTCGGGTCACCGCCGCTACCTCCCTCAAGAAATTGAGAGACTGCGGGCGGTGGCCCGGGTCATCAAGTTGGGGTTTCGTCCTGGTAAAGTGGTGGGAGGCACTTTGGAGGAACTGCACAGCCTCATGGGTTTTGAGTCGAATCGTTCTTCCAAAGTGCCGCCTTCCACGGAACCAGATTTGCAACAACGGCGACACGAATTCAATATCGATCAGTGGCTGGACTGGATCGCTGATTTTGATGAAGAAAACTTGAATATTGAATTTCATCGGGAATGGGGATCCCTGGGCCCTCTGTCTTTTATCACCCACCTGGCGAGTCCCTTAATCACAAGGATCGGGGGAAAATGGGAATGCGGTGAATTTACGGTCGCCCACGAGCATTTCGCCACGGAAATATTGAGCACTTTTCTGGGCGACCGGTGGCGCCGTATGAACGAACGCAAGCCGGGAAAAACGGCGATCCTCACCACCCTTCCGGAAGAAAACCATATCCTCGGCCTCCAGATGTGCGCGGTGGTCCTATCGGTCACCGATTGGAAGGTCGTTTCTCTGGGCCGGAACATGCCCGAGGAGGATATTGCCGCGGCGGTAAAACAATGCAACGCTTCCCTTCTTTGCGTCAGCGTTTCCGAATGGTATGGCGCTTCCCGCGCCAAGCCCATTCTGTTTCGCCTGAGGAAGGAGATCGGCCAAAAAACAAAGGTGGTGGTGGGGGGAGGCGGAGCGCCGGAGAATCTCGCTGGCGTGGATGTCATAAACGATTTTAATAATTTTTACCAATGGCTCAACGATTCGGCGAATAAGTAATCCCTCTTCTCCTTGAGAAATATGCTTAAACTCATGAAAACAAATAGAAAATCATTGATTTACCAGTCTTGGGCCATCTGGAACCAATTCTAAAAGAGGGCAAAGCACTATTTAATTTCCGGGAAAATCCACGTATAATGAGGATTCTTACAATTTTTAAACCTGCACCCAAGGACCCACCGTGATCAAAGGCTTCAAGGTCATGACATTCCATCACACGCCCAACCCGGAGGCGGCCCAGTTCATCATGAGCGGGGACGTGATGAAAAAAGGCACCAAAACATTTTCCTCTCCGGACTCGTCCAAGGGAGACCCCCTGGCCGAGGCCCTGTTCAAAATCTATGGCGTGGAAAATGTGTTCATCAAGGAAAACTTTGTCACCATTACCAAATCAGAGGTGGTGGCCTGGACGACCCTGATGGAGCCGATTCAAAACGCCCTGGAACAGCACACGACGTTTTATGAAACGTGCGACGAGGACGCCCAGCCTGCGCCGGCAACCTCAAACATTCTGGAAAAGGTGGAAGTGGAGGATTTCCCGAACCTCTCTGACGCGCAAAAATCGGAAGTGATCGATGCGCTTCTGGACCATGCCATCCGGCCGGCACTGGCAAACGACGGCGGCGGCATCACGCTACTCGGCGTGGAGGGGGATCTGGTGCGCATTCACTATCAGGGCGCCTGCGGCACCTGCCCAAGTTCCAACACCGGCACCCTGGAGTTCATTGAGAATTTCCTCAAGGATACCCTCAGTAAAGACCTCAAAGTCGAAAGCGTCGATACTTCGACCGTTTAAATCCACTTGCTGTGCACTTCCGGCGGCCGGAAGTTCTCGATGTATTCGACGGCTTCTTCCGGCGACTCCACCAGCGCGTACATGTTCAGCGTTTCCTCTTTAGCGAATTTCAACTCCACCAGTTTTTCGAAATGGCGGATGATCCCGTCATAAAAACTGTCGGTATTGATGAACACCAAAGGCTTTGCCGTCTGCTTCAACTGGATCAATGAAAAAATTTCCATCGCTTCCTCTAGGGTGCCCACCCCGCCGGGCAGAACGATGAAGGCATCGGAGCGTTCATCCATAACGGCCTTACGCTCGCGCATCGTACCGGTAACAATCAGCTCGTCGGCCTCGCCGTATTCGATCTCTTTTTTCTTGAAGAATTTCGGCAGGACGCCGGTCACCCTGCCCCCCTTCTCATGAACACCCCGCGCCACCGCACCCATCAGTCCGATTGAGGCACCGCCGTAAATCAAGTCGATCCCCGCTTCTCCCATGCGACGACCCAGATCGGTCGCGGCCTCCAGGTACACGGCATCGACAGCATTGCTGGACGCGCAAAACACGCATATCGAGTGAATATGTCTCACATCAACTCCGGTTTAGAGAAACAGGTTAAAAGCGGACTATTGTAGCCTTTTTCAGAATCGGTGAACAGCCGGGATGCCTGGCGAAAATCTGATTATTTCCAACAGGTTATAGAGGGGTCCCTTGACAGGTTTGCAACGGGCTCCCATATTCCTGCCAAGATGCCGGTTTTCCACAGGGGAAACCGGAGGATTTTCCAATAATTTCTGATTCCCAGGAGGTGCACCCATGGAATGGCTGGAAATTGGAACGACAGGCGGATTTTTGCTGGGAGCCCTGGCTGTTATGGCGGCTGGCGGATTTATGTTTTTTCTTGGCAAAAATATGGAGTAATTCAGAGCAACGTTGCTTTCACTTGAACTTTACTCGGGGCCGTCCTTCGGGACGGCCTTTTTTTGGCCGCGCCAGATTCAACTTTCCTTTTGATGACCCATCCCCGACTTTGGAGCTGTCAAGATAGCCGCCATGGGCTGGCCACAAAGTTTTTCCGCCAGTTGAAGTGGGTTCCCGCTTTGGACCACCCTGACAAAATCAGTTGAGACTTTGTGGTTCACGTCCGCGCCGTGCGCAATGAGTTTTTTAACGAGGGTCTCCTGGCATACCAGGATGGCGACATCCAGCGGCTTATTTCCTCTATAATCCACAGAGTTCACATCCGCCCCCTGCTGGATCAAAGTATCCACCCGAGCCTCGTCGACATTCAAAACCGCCCCGTGGAGCGGATACTTTTCTATATAGGAGAGAATTCCTACAGGCCCCCCCATTTGCCTGTAATAACCATCCAGAGCCCGGTATTGTCTCCCATCCTTTTTTTGCAGGGCGGCTTGACGAATGGCGTTAAATTTAGAAAACTTTCCCAAACGTGCCACCTCTGCGGGAGTGGGTGGATCTCCTTTGACTCCCCCCCGGCGAGCAATCAGTTTTGCTACTTCCCGGAGGTTAAATTCCAAAGCCCTATCCAAAGGGGTCACCCCATATCTATTTTTAAGGTTAATATCCGCGCCATGACGGATAAACCCTTTAGCCATCTCCGGTTTCCGACGGTTCAAAACCAAAAAAAGTGGAGTGATTCCATGTTTATTTTTCAAGTTAATATCCGCTCCAAGAGCGATCAATTTTTTAAGGAAGGGCTCGATATATTCCATTTTTATCTGTCGCGGCGTATTTTGGACTAATAGGTGAACCACTGTATCGCCGGACCTATCTTGCGCATTCACGTCGACTCCCTTGCTGATCAATAGATCCAACACCTTTAATCTTTCATGATAATCAGTTTCGTGGAGCGGTCTATTTCGACCGTAAACTATGCCTCCGCTCAGGGCCATTAAAGAAGTTCTTTCGAAGCCATCCTTGATATTGGGATCTGCCCCCATTTCGATCAAAAACTCAATCCAGTCGCGGTTGGATTCCCGTAATTCCTCGTGGAACAAGGGCAAGTGCATATAACCAGTCTTGCTGTTGATATCTAGGCCGTGGGACACCATTATTTCTACCATCCGCCTATTTTTCACTTTCATGGCCTGCCTGAGATCGGACAAGCTCACCCGGATGCCTTGTTCAAGGAGATATTTTACAGATTCCGGCTTCCCTGCATCAATGGCGGTTTGAATGAGATTACCCTCTTGACTGTCAACTTTCACCCCCAGGGAAATCAGCCATTCGATACCTTCCAAATGGCCCTGACGAATGGCCTCCCTAAACTTTTCCCCGCTCTTTAAGTGGAGCCAATTCGCCTTACGCACCGCCAATTTCTCCCTTAATTCCCGATGCAGGCCGTTGTAAGGTTCACGCTTTATCACCGCTGTAAAATACGGTTGAGGACCGTCCGCCATTACCTGAAACCCTGGTGGTTTGGCAAACCCATACCTGGTGGCCTGACTGACATTGCAGGGCTGAATCCAATCGGTAGCCTTCCAGAATCGTTCGCAGGCCTGATGCAGATCGAACAGAATAGACGAATCGATAGAATGAATGTTCCCATCCGCCCTCAGGATGAGAGGATAGAAATACCCTATGTAGTCATAGTCACCTTCTGCATTTATCGTCGCTTTGAAGAAGGACTCCGACCCACCGAATTCGATTTTTCCGCTCCCTCCCAAAAACCCATGGGAATGGGCGCTCTGCTCCGAGCAGGGGCTCTCGGGACCAGCCGCGGCCCAATAGGCCTTGCAGGCTTTAAATAGTTGCCGTAATTGATCCGCCTTGACCAATAAAGACGACATTTCTTCCCACAGTTTTTCACTTTTTGTACCGCCTGCCTTTGAAATGGTTCCCTTGGTGTCGATCGTAAAAGTTTTCTCCTCGTCGCCATTTACATTCATGATCATTCCGGTAAAACTTGAGCGGTTTCCAAAAGCTTTCATCCATACATCGTCATCTTTTGAGCGAATGCAAATGCTTTCATCTCCAAACTCGTTCCAAAATGATTGACATGAGATATAAGCATTTTTCAGATACCAGCCCTCCAGGAAAGAGGCCTTCCTTTCATTAATGGTCCCCAGAGAATTTACTTCAAATACTTTGCCCTTTGTATCTTTTGCATGAGTAGCGTTTGCCTTAAAGTTTTTCTCGTTCCCTAAAGCGACTATTTCCACATTAACGCTTTTGACATACCCATAGGCGGTTTGCTGGGCTATGTCAGGGGTACAAACATGGTCGGGACCATTATCTGCCCAATAGGCTTTACAGGCCAGATACAAATCATGCAGATTACTTTTGGTATCTGAATCAAGCGTACGGCCATTCCCTCTAGTGTCAAATTTTGGGATGACCACTACCAAAAAAAGAAAACCCAACCCAAATATTATCAGCCCGTTCACCAGATAGGGTCTTATCGATTTGGTTTTGTCTGGTTCCGTGGGTGGAACCGGCCCGCTTGAGGATTCGGGATTTTTTGGATCAGTCACAAGGTTTCTCCCATCAGCAAAATTTAACCCGTCCTATCAGGCTAATTTGGCAAACCGAACTTGTCAACTAGCTGAGTCGAGCTTTGGAGAAAGTTGCGTGTTAGAAAGGGTTTTTCAATCCTTCTCATCGGGGCTGAAGAGTTTGCGGTATTCGTCAATGGAGGAGCGGTCGGTCATGCCGGAGATATAATCGCAGATGCGGCGCGGGAGGGGTCCTTGCGATTCGTTGGCCAGTACGCTTTCCGGCAGGAGTTGGGGGATGCGGGTGTAGGCTTTGAACAGCTCGGTCAGGTACAGTTCGGCTTTGAATTCCATGCGCCGTACCCGGCGGTGATGATACATATTTTTGAACAAAAACTTTTTCAGCTCGTTGTTCTTTTCAGCGACCTCTTTACTGAACCCCGCCACGCGCTTCTGGCAGGACCGGACGTCACTCACCGAACGAATGCCATAGAGTTCAATATTGTCCTGCGTGGTCTTCCTGAAATCGGTGACAAGATCGTTGATGATGCTCCGGACGATCTGGTATTTTTTTAGATCAAAGTCCAGGTTGGAATATTTTTGATCCAGCAATTTTTCATTTTCATGCCATAGCGCGACCTCGCGCAGTTGCCCCGAATCGATCAGGTTGGAAGTGATGCCGTCGTCGAGATCGTGCGCGTTGTAGGCGATGCCATCGGCGAAATCCGCCACCTGCCCTTCCAGCGAAGGATAGCGATGCCCCGCCTCTGTCAGAAGAGGATTTGCGGTATCTTTGGAATGCTTGCTGATTCCTTCCTGCACTTCCCAAGTCAGGTTCAGCCCTTCAAATTCCGGGTAACGCTTCTCAAGCACGTTGACAATACGCAGGCTCTGCCGGTTGTGTTCGAACCCGCCATGATCTTTCATCAAGGCATTCAGCACATCCTGTCCGGTATGTCCGAAAGGGGGATGGCCGAGATCGTGCGCCAGCGCGATGGCTTCCGCCAGGTCCTCGTTCAATTGCAGGGATTTGCAGATGGAGCGGGTGATCTGCGCCACCTCCAGCGAATGCGTCAGCCGCGTCCGGTAATAATCGCCTTCGTGATACACAAATACCTGGGTCTTGTATTCCAGCTTGCGGAAGGCGGAGGTATGGATGACCCGGTCGCGGTCGCGCTGGAACCGGGTGCGGTAGGTATGCTCGTCTTCCGGATGAGCCCTCCCCCAGCTTTCGCCGCTTTTGACGGCAAACGGAGCGAGGTATTCATCCTCCAGTTTTTCGATATCCTGACGTTTTACCAATTTTCCCTCTTATAGATAACGTTGTCCCCCTGAGCCTTTGCCCCGATTCATCGGCATTGTATCGGATTCGGGCCGATTTTCAACGTTCATCACCACCCTCTGGCAACAGGTACGGGATTTTGATAAGGTGGCACCGCCTTCGTGGTTGTTTCGCGATTTGACAACGGATCAAAATCACTCTCCAAAGGAATATATGACCCTTGAATCGGATTTTCTTGTAATTGGCGGCGGCATTATGGGACTGAGTATCGCCCGCGAACTCCGCAAGCGGTTTCACGGGTCCAGGGTGGTTCTGGTCGAAAAAGAAACCCACTGCGGCGAACACGCCAGCGGGCGCAACAGCGGTGTCCTGCACGCCGGGTTTTACTATACCGCCGACAGCCTGAAGGCCCGCTTCACCCGCGACGGCAACCGGGCGCTTACGGAATACTGTGAATCCCGCGGCCTCAAAATCAACAAATGCGGCAAGCTGGTGGTGGCTCAGAACGAAGGAGAGTTGAAGTGGCTGGATGAGCTGATGCTCCGGGCCGAAAAAAACGGCGTCGACTTGCAAATGATCGACCAGAAAGAAGCCGAGTCGATTGAACCCCGGGTAAAAACCTGTCAACGCGCCCTGTTCTCCCCCACCACGTCGTCGGTGGATCCCGGTGAAGTGATGGCCCGTCTGCATGAAGATGCACTGGCCGAGGGAGTGGATATCCATTTGGGAGTGCGTTACCTGGGCCGTGCAGGAGATGGCATAGCCACCTCAGCCGGAAATTATCAGGCGAAATTCATAATTAATTGCGCCGGGCTGTACGCCGACACCATCGGACGCGATTTCGGATTTTCAAAGCACTACCGCATTCTGCCGTTCAAAGGCCTGTATCTCTATTCCAGTGAACCGGCCGGGTCGCTCCGCACCAATATTTATCCGGTACCCGACCTGCGCAATCCGTTCCTGGGCGTCCACTTTACTGTCACCGCATCGGGGGCGATAAAAATCGGGCCGACGGCCATTCCCGCCTTTTGGCGAGAGCAATATCAAGGCCTTGAAAATTTTAGCGGTGCTGAATTGATGGAAATCCTCTTCCGGCAGGCTGGGCTGTTTGTTTCCTCCAATTTCGATTTCAAACGGCTGGCCTGGGAGGAAATTCAGAAGTATTCCCGAAGGCATTTGGTATCCCTCGCCTCCAACCTGCTCCAGGATGTCCGGCCAAGCCGGTACAAAAAGTGGGGGCGACCGGGAATTCGGGCCCAATTATTGGATTTAAAAGAGAAAAAACTTGAAATGGATTTCGTCATCGAAAACGATGATAAATCGATGCATATATTGAATGCCGTCTCCCCCGCCTTCACCTGCGCCTTCCCTTTTGCACATTACGCTTGCAACATGGCTAATTTATTGGTACCGTAACCCATTCGAGGTATATAAAAGATCACTTTATTTCACGCTCGGTGAAAATAGATCAATCTTATTAATCAGGTTTGCATTAATTTGCACACGGCAATTGAGTAACCTGGTTTTCAGTGGGAGAGGGACTATGCGGATACCATTTTTGGGGATATTGATGTTATTGGGGGTTCTTTCCAGCTCCACGGTAACCTGGGGTCAGGAACCGCTTCAGATTCCGGGACAGGCGGTCATTGAGGAGGCTCAAAGCAGTTATATTTTTGTATTTGATCCTGAGCAGGTGGGTCCGGGGGATGTACCCGGCCTATCCAAGGCTCTGGCACAAGATTATGGTGCCGGTCTCCGTCATATATTCACCCACGCGCTCCAAGGGTTTTCCGCCAATATTTCAGCCGAGGGTGCGGCCCGCCTTGCCGAAAATACGCCTTTGATTCAATATTATGAACCTAACGGTGTCATTTGGGCCGTGGGCAAAATCAATACCCAGGGAGACGGCCTTGAAGCCACTGCAAAAGGAGGCGCAGGGGGTTCCACCCCAACCGAGCCGCCGCAGGTGATTCCATACGGCATCACGCGTATTGGAGGTTTCCAAAACGTTAACGGATTGAATTTCAACGTCTGGATCATAGACAGCGGAATCGATCTGGACCATCCGGATCTGAATGTCGGCTCCGGCGCCAACTTTATCACCCGAGGCAAAAACAGCCCCGACGACGGTAACGGTCATGGCACCCATATTGCCGGGACCATTGCCGCCCTCGATAACGATATTGATGTGGTCGGCGTCGCCGCAGGGGCCGTGGTCCACCCGGTTCGGGTCCTGGATGATTCCAATATGGGAACCATCGATGGTGCCGTCGCAGGAGTCGATTGGGTGCTGGCCAACGCCTCGCCCGGAGATTGCGCCAATATGAGCCTGAGCGCTTCCGGTCATTGGGAAAGTCTGCACACGGCTATCCTCAATGCGGCGGACTCGGGAATCCGGTTTTCCATATCAGCAGGCAACAATGGATCGGATGCCAATAATGTTGAGCCCGCTCACATCAATCATGCCAATGTTTTTACGGTCTCTGCAATCGATTCTTCGGACAGGTTCGCATACTTTTCCAATTGGGGAAATCCGCCGATCGATTTCGCGGCGCCTGGGGTAAGCATTCTTTCCACCAAAAAGGACGGTGGAGTGGTTTATTATTCGGGCACTTCCATGGCCGCCCCTCATGTCTGCGGCGTACTGACCCTGGTCAACACACCGGGACAAGACGGAAACGCGATTGGGGATCCGGATGGCAACCCCGATCCTATTGTCCATAGATAAGCCGTATTCAGGGAGCCCTTATTAACGGGGCTCCCTGAAAATTCTTCCCCCCTAAAAACTGATTCCTGCTGGATTTTCCACTAGCGCAAAATCTCGGGTGATCATGGCGGTCACCTGTTTTTTCCAGGCCTCCCTCCCTGCAGCCCTCTCTTTTATATTATTTGCCAAAAAAATGATCGCCTGATAGTCTATCTGCAATTTCAAAATCTAACTGAAGATTCAACGATTAGTGGACGAAAATGCTCTCGGATTAGTAAGTGCAATTAATTTTCGAGAGTTTTTTCAAAGAACCTTGGAGGGAAAAAAGATGTGTAGAAACAGAATCTTAATTTGGACGCTGGCGGCACTCTTGCTATTGCTGAACGTATCGGGCGCCTATGCAGACCATCAATGGGGCGATTATCACTGGGAGAAAAATGGAACACCCGTGCTCACATTAAATATTGGTAACAACCACACCGGGGACTGGCCGAATCTGCTGAGTTATGTGGGCTCCAACTGGAACGCCTACGGTGGATCCTATTTGGATTTTAATGTGGTTGCTGGTGGAACGGGGGATATCGAAAGTTACAATGCCAACTACGGTGATACCGGTTGGCTGGGGCTGGCCAGTATCTGGGTTACGCGTGGCAAGAATAAACATATTACCCGGGGCGAAAGCAAAGTTAATGAATACTATATTACCCTTCCGGGATACGATGGTTTCAACGAAGAAGTTGAATTCAAACACGTTCTCTGCCAGGAAATCGGGCATACCTTTGGACTGGATCATAATCGCGAAGGCTCAACAGGCGGCACCCCCGACAACACCTGTATGAACGATCAGACCCGGCCTCTCGGGTATCCGGACCCAAACAGTCACGACACGGAATTGCTGAATATCATGTATGCAGAAGATCATGCGGATGGCGGTGGTGGTGGAGGTTCCCAAAAATGCCATCCTGTCTTCGGGTGCCCCCAGGGGTTGGTGCATGCTTTTTGGGCCGAGCACTATGAGGACGACCATGAAATGTATGAGGCATCTGACGCCGTGGTAGACGTCACCGTCCTAGCCAGCAGTTTCAGCCACATGGCCGGTCCGGATAACAGCGCGGTACCCATCACCCGGGTCGTACTAAAAATAGAAGAAACGTTTAAAGGAAAAACGTCCCGGGTGATTTCCCTGCAACAGACACGTGGATTGGGTCTGGAAATTGAAGACGATCCCGGCTATGTCGAAGGAGACAGCTACACGCTTTTTCTGCGCCAAATAGGCAAGAATAACTATCGGGTGGTAAATCCCAATGGGAGAATAAAAAACTAACCGATCCAATCCCATAACTCCCTTGAGGGCCTGCGCTGGGCTTTCAAGGGATTTTTTTTCGCCTTTCAGACCCAAAATCATCCCCACTACCTAATGCATTATTTTCCTTGACGTTATTTCACTCATCCCCTATCCTTTTATTATGCAATGTGAAAATTGTGGTTACATATTTTTCCAGCCTTCCAAAAAATGCGCCTGTTGCAGTGCCCCCATTGTGCCTGCACCGTCGGCCTTCGAGATCGGACAGGAAAATCTCTTCACCATTTATGAGATGGCCCCCGGTGAAGGCGGTATTCCGGGTATTGGCACAGCTGGAGCCGGTCTAGGCAGTGAGGATTATACCTTCACCGATGATTTTGATAGTGGCGGGGCTGAATACGGCGTGGATGAAAATGTTCTCGACCTGAGCGAGGCCGAAGCCGAAGGTTTTGGATCCAGTAGCCAGCCGTCCGGCATGTATGAGAGTGCGGACGACTTTGACTTTGGTGCGACCGGGATGGGCGGCATGGCCGGGGATACCGAAATTGGACCCGATGATTTCGAGCTCGATCTGTCTGAGATGAGTGGTGGATCAGCCTTCAATACCGGCGATTTCGATTCTGAAGATACACTGACGCCAGAAATTGATATGGAAATGCCCGATATATCTCCAGAACCGGCTGAAGCGGAAGAGGAAATTTCTCTCGATATTCTTCCGGATGAAGATATCGAGACGGCCGAAGCGCCTGCCTCCACGAATATGGATTTCTCCGGAGGCGGATTCGACTCCGAGATTGAAGGTCTGGGTTTTGGCTTTGACGAACCGTCTGAAACCGAAGAAATAAGTTTGGAAGAAAACCAGGAGCCGGAAACCGATATCTCCCTGGAACCTGAGTTGGATATGGCTGATGAAGAGCCCTCCCTTGAGTTGTCCGAAGAAACGGAAATCGTTATGGACGAAGAACCCTCTCTGGAACTGTCCGAGGAACCTGATATTGCCATGGATGAGGAGCCTTCCCTGGAACTGACTGACGACTTGGAATTACCCGAGGAGCCTTCCCTGGAGGCCGCTATGGAAGAATCCGATGAATACGAGGTAGACGATGGCGGAATCGATTTCGACCTCGATAGCGTGGATTTGGATCAGCCGGAAGAAGTCACCTATGAGGAAGAACCGGCAGCCGAAACCCTTATGGAAGAAGAGCCCTCTTTCGAACTCGAAGGATTGGAACTGGAAATGGAAACCGAAGAACCCGAGGAAGAAGACCCGGATCGTCAATAATACGGCCCCACCTGTTTGAATTTCACCCCATTCCCCCATTTTGATCATAGCCCAAGACTTGTCACAG
Organism: Nitrospinota bacterium; assembly: GCA_029879645.1. Taxonomy (GTDB): domain Bacteria; phylum Nitrospinota; class Nitrospinia; order Nitrospinales; family Nitrospinaceae; genus SZUA-226. The sequence continues at coordinate 35,299 of JAOUPX010000008.1, read as the reverse complement.
GTTACCCCTGAAATTTGGATTTTCCCCCGTTTTATGCTAAAAAGGCTATTCTTTTAGAGTTTGATGGAAAATATTGGATTTTGGACCGATTTTAATTTATAAAATGGTTCAAGCGAGTCCCTCTACAACAGGCATTGGCGGTTCCGGGTTGATCTGGAGCAGACCTCGAAGGCCTCCGTTCACCTTTGGGAATCGGAACGCTTTCAGTTCCGGAGGTTCCCGTTCACCTTTTCCCTGATATCCTCAATGACACCAGCCCGTTTCGGACGTCGTTATATTGCGTTTTTGTTGGATATCTTTGCTTTGGAAATTCTGGGATTGCTGGCTACGGCACCTCTGATCAATCAAACCGATCAGGATCTAGCAAAGGTTTTGATCCGCTGGTTTGCGACAGGAATGATCACTACAGAGGGCGCCTGGCTGGTTGGGCTGTACGGCCTGTTGCAGTTTTTATTGTGGAGCCTGTACTTTATCGGATTCACAGGGGCTTGCGGTCAGACCCCCGGGAAAAAAATATTGGGACTGCAGGTTGTTCATATAAATGGAACTCCCATTGGCTGGGAAAGCGCTTGTATCCGGTTTTGGATCGGTTATCCGGTTTCCCTTCTACCGCTCGGTCTCGGTTTTTACTGGGCGCTGGTGGATAAAAATAATCAAGCTTGGCACGATAAAATTGCCGGGACCTGGGTAATCAGGCCCGGATCATAAACCCTATATTTGCAGGAATCAGACCCAATGAAAAAAACGTATTTGCTGGCTCCGGGGCCGACCCCGGTACCCGAAACCATCAATCTGGAAATGGCCGCTCCGATGGTGCACCATCGCACCCCGCAATTCAGCAAAATTTTTGGTGAAGCGGCAGAAGGCGCCAAGTATCTATTTCAAACCAAGCAGGATGTTCTTATTCTCGCATCCACCGGAACCGGCGGTATGGAAGGTTGTATTACCAACCTGTTCTCGCCTGGCGACAAAGTGCTGGTCGTCAACGGTGGTAAATTCGGCGAACGTTGGGGAAAAATAAGTGAAACTTACGGGGTGGTACCGGTCTGGATAAACGTCGAGTGGGGACAGGCGGTAGATGTCAACGAAGTTAAGGCCGTACTGGACAAAGATAAAGATATCCGCGCCATTCTGGTGCAGGCCAGCGAAACATCCACGGGAGTGGCCCATCCCATTGAAGAGCTGTCGAAGTTGACCCGCGACCGGGATGATATCCTGCTAGTAGTGGACGGAATTACCGGCGTTGGAGTATTTCCCCTGCCGATGGACGATTGGGGCATTGACGCTATCGTTACCGGTTCCCAAAAAGCTCTGGAACTGCCGCCGGGTCTGGCCCTGGTAGCACTCAGTGAAAAGGCCTGGAAATTTGCCGATCAATCCAAGTGCCCACATTTTTATTTCGATTTCAAAAAAGAACGTAAAAACCTGAAAGACCAGACCTCGGCTTACACCCCGGCGGTCTCCCTGGTAATCGGACTGCGGGCCGTATTAAAAAATATCAAAGAAGAAGGGTTGGACAACGTTCATAAACGTCACAACCGTCTGGCGCGGGCCACCCGTGCGGCGGCAAAGGCGATGGGCCTGCAAATGATCGCTCCCGACGCTCCAGCGGACAGCCTCACCGGGGTGTTTGTTCCCGACGGGATCGACGGCGGCAAAATCGTTAAAAGCCTGCGCGATGATTTCGGCGTTACTATGGCCGGCGGACAGGATCAATGGAAAGGTAAAATCATACGTATCGCGCATCTGGGTTATGTCGACACGTTCGATACCATCATCGCTATTTCGGCGATTGAAATGGCGCTCAAGAAATTCGGTCATGCCGTGGAACTGGGCAAAGGCGTTGCCGCGGCTCAGGAAATCCTGCTCGAAGCGTACTGAATTTTCAATCCGCTTCAGGGATGAAAAATTCAGTTCATACTTAATTAATTTCAACTTTTTGGAGTTTTGAAATAATGAAAATTCTGGTCAGTGACAATCTGTCCAAGTTGGGTGTGGAAATTCTACAAAAGGAAAGCGGTATTGAGGTGGACGTCAATACCGGCTTGGCCAAGGAAGAATTGATCAAGATCATTCCCGAATACGACGGGTTGGTCGTAAGAAGCGCCACGAAAGTCACCGCGGATGTGATTGCGGCCGCAAAAAATCTCAAGGTTGTGGGCCGCGCCGGTGTCGGCGTAGATAACATCGATCTGGAGGCCGCAGGCAAAAAGGGCATCATTGTAATGAACGCGCCGGACGGCAACATGATCACCACCGCCGAACATGCCATGGCGCTCATGCTGAGCATGTCCCGCAACATTCCGCAAGCCAACGCATCGGTGAAGCAGGATAAAAAATGGTCTCCCAAAAACTTTATGGGAGTCGAATTATATGGGAAAACGATGGGTATTATCGGGCTGGGCCGTATCGGCTCCGTTGTTGCGGAACGGGCCAAGGGATTCGCGATGAAGGTGATTGCCTATGATCCGTTTGTGGCTAAGGAGCAGGCGGAAAAAATCGGGGTGGAAATTGTGGAGTTGAAGGATTTGCTCCAACGCGCCGATTTCATCAGCCTGCATTCCCCTAAAGTGGGCGACAAACCTCTTCTGGGAGCGGAAGAATTCAATGCTATCAAACCCGGGGCACGCATTATCAACTGCGCGCGCGGCGAACTGATCGATGAAGCAGCTCTCATCCAGGCTATCAAGGACGGCAAGGTGGCTCAGGCGGCGCTTGACGTCTATTCGAAGGAACCGCTCAACCCCGAAAGTCCCCTTCTGGACGTCCCGGAAATCATCTGCACCCCGCATCTCGGAGCCTCCACGGAGGAAGCGCAGGACAAGGTCGCCATCGCTATCTGCGATCAAATGGTAGATTTTCTCAAAAATGGAACCATTCGAAACGCGGTCAACATGCCGTCCATCGACGAAGAGACTTTGAAGCAGATCAAACCGTACCTTGAGTTGGGATCGGATTTGGGACAATTGGCTTCGCAATTGGTGGAAGGACCCATTACGCAGGTGAAGGTGCAATACAACGGCGAGGTGTCAAACCTCAATGTTCAACCGATCACCATTTGCGTTTTAAAGGGCTTGTTAATGCGGGCCATCGATGGAGTCAATATGGTCAATGCACCGTTCATCGCCAAGGAGCGGGGAATAGAGGTGCAGGAATTGAAGAGCAACGAGATCAAGGAATACACCAGCACCATCCAGGTACACGTTACCACAAAGCAGGGAAGCCGCGACATCACCGGAAGTATTTTCGGCAAAGGCGACCCGCGAATCGTGCGATTTGACGAATACCATTTCGAGGCTGTGATTTCCAAGCATATGTTGATATTGAGCAACAAGGATGTTCCGGGTGTAATCGGTAAGCTTGGAAATATTCTGGGAAAGAACAATATCAATATCGCCGGATTCCATCTGGGACGGCTGGACGAAACAGGAAATGCGGTTTCGGTGATCAACATCGATTCGCCGCCGACTTCCGAAACCCTGAAAGAATTACGTGAGACACCCAATGTTGTCGAAGTGCATTCGGTCGTTCTCTAAAAAACTGCTCAAACGAGAAAACCCGCTCCCAAGGGAGCGGGTTTTTTATTTGCATCATCCTGCCTGCAACTGGATATTATCCGGCCACGATTCGTTAAAGTTTACTTGTTTCCACCGGTTTCGATCTTTTGCCCGAACACCTTGGCAATAACTTCGTTGATTACTCTTTCACCCAGAATATTATAAACCGCGTTGGCCGACTTGAAGTGGGTGCTGGTAAACAGGCTCAGCACTTTTTTGCTGGAATAGCCGAGCATCATGAATTCGTGAGCGTAGTTTTCGGCCACCAGGCGCAGGGTTTTCTCGTCTGCGTCTTCATCGCCGGTGGGCGGGCCTTCATCGGGGTTGATATCGTCCTTGATTTCATAAACATAAATCAGGTGCCAACCGAATTCGGTTTTGACAGGTCCGACCACATCCCCCTCTGCCGCGCTGAAGGCAGCCACCTCGAAGGGTCGAACCATGGCGCCCTTGCCGAACCAGCCCAGATCCCCTCCCCTTTTTTTTGAAGGGCACTCGCTATACTGCTCGGCCATCCTGGCAAACTCTTCGCCATCGTCCAACTTCTGCTTAATTTCATCCGCAAGTTCCTTGGTCGCAACCAGGATATGGCGGGCTTGAACTTTTTTGACTTTCTTTTCTGGGTTACCCATAACCGTGCTACCTTTATTTTGAATTGATTTCCATCAATTGAGTTTCAGGCCACAACATTTTTTGAATTTTTTTCCAGATCCGCAGGGACACATTTCGTTACGCTGAATCTTGTGGGGCTTGATTTCCAGCTTTGCGGTTGTTTTCAACAACTCATCTCCAATCTGCTTGGCATCCTTGTAACGCTGCTTGAGTAGATCACTCAGATTGGGAATAAACCCGACAAACTCCAAAAACAATTCACTGTTCGCCGGTTCCAGCCGGGCCTCTTCTTCCTCCCGCTGCTGCTCATTAAAATAATAGTTGAAGGAAAAAATAGGAGGCGGACGATCTTCTGACGGGTCGAATTTGTAAAACGTCAACTGAACGTTTCTGTTGTCATTGCGCGGGTCGAGTTCGTAAGCGTCTTCGGCAAAATACTTGTCATCCTTAAATTTAAAGTCCAGAAGCTGGTTCGACCGGGGGAACATCTCCATATAGTTGACATAGCGCCCCGATTCGAAAACGAGATAGGACATGGGATTTTTCTCGCCATAGGCTTTGGCTTCCATGTATCTCTGCTTAAAGAGGACGATCATTTCATCCGTTACTTCCGCCATGAACTCTTCGACAATGGCTTTTTGCCTCTCGGTCAGTTCCGGATGATTGGGTAGAAGCCCATGCGTTTTATTAAAATTCAACAAAAAGGAAAATCGATTATTATCATCCTCCTTGTCGCACAGGGATATGGTGGCATGTTTGCAATCGCAAAATGGATTGGTACAATAGTAGTCCTCCAGAACGTAGAGGTTTTTGAAATCCTCCTTCTCGAACCGGTAGGTCATTACAGAGTTCAGGCTTTCCTGATTATTAACAACGCTGTACGCTTCGATGACGGTTCTCCTTCTTTACAACATTAATTCTGAAACTTAATCATCTTCCGTCACGGTCCTCACCGCGCGGATGGAGTCTTTAGACGGGTCATCCCTATTATTGATGTTTGCGTGACCATACCGGTAATAAAAAATCACCGCCCCGTTGTGGGGTCTCAGGTCACTGGTCCAGGTGGTATAGCCCCCACCCGGCGAAAAAGCCTTATCGATGAATATTTCAAACCGGTCGCAATCGCGTATGGACACTTCTTCAACAAACAGGCTTTCCGCTTCTTCCAGGTTGGGCATGCGCCAGTCGCTGTAACCGGCGAATTTTTGATTATTCAATTCCCGGATATAATCCTCAGCCTTGTACCAGGTATGAAACATACTCTGATCCTGGAACCCGTCGGTTTGTTTCCACATCAAACCTTCTTCCGTATCGGTGACGGTGCCATCTCCGTTATCTTTAAATCGTTTTCCCATTGATCGCGTTTTTCCGTCCGCTCAAACTTTGTTCATATCACGCACCAGACGGGTGGAACCCCGCGAAACCCGGTAGACGTCGTCGTACATCATTCCGCCCTTGCGGTAACCAAAGCGGACCGCCTGAATTTTATTCCGCACATCACTGGCCCAGCATAAAAATCCGAATCCACCGGGGAAAATGGCATGAAGATACGCCTTCTGTCCCATATGATCTTTGTTGACCTGATTTTTATCAAATAAACTTTTAGCTTCCTCCAGGGTGGGAAGCCGCCAATCGTTGTAACCGGCATATCGGGATTGGTTCAACTCTTTGGCATAATCGCGGACCTGGACCCAGTTTAACCACTTCCCGGTCATTTGAAACGTATCCTGTTTAATCCAAACCAGTTTCCGCTTGAGATCAATAATTGTCAGTTCATCCCCCTCGGCAAATCTCTGCTGGGCGATGGCTGGGGCCGGCTCTGCGCTACTCATGATTAATTTCCTCCGGCGAGAGTGTCCGGACGGCCCGAACGCCGTGACTTCTCAGCCCCTTTTTATGGAATTTATAATCCCCACTGTAATAGTTGAATCGAATCGCCAGGCTATTATCGGTTTTATGCAGGGTTTTGGTCCAAGTTGTCTGTCCGGCACCGGGGGGAAATACCGGGGGCAAATACAGAACATCGCCATAAGTGTCCGTCACAGGGCTATTGGGGTCGTGGATGGATTGCGCCTCCTTGCGAGTGGGCATTCTCCAGTCAGAGTGCTCGGCAAATTCTTCCTGATTGAGTACACCCACATAAACCTTAGCCTCCTGCCAACTGATCCATTTGTCCATTTCCAGAAAGGAATCGGCGCTCTTCCACATCAGCCCCGTTTCGAGGTCGCTGATGGTCCCTTTTTTATTTACCTTGAACCGTTCTTCAAGGGTCAGATTCGTTTTTGATGTGATGGTCCGGACAGGACGAACACTGCTTGGAAACCCATCGTTTTCCCGGGCCAGCCAATATTCGTAATCAGAGCGATAATCATAACCCATGGCGGCTTTGGCGCCTCGGGTTTCAGTAGTCCAGGTGGTATACCCGCACCCGGAAGTGAATACCGGGTCGATATGGGCTTCACATCCTTCCATATCGGTATTGCTCAGTTCGGGGTCGTACAATTCCCGGGCTTCCTGGCCATTGGGAAATCGCCAATCAGAATACCCGGCAAATTTTTGTTCGTTCAATTCCTTTAAATAGTCCTGCCCCTGCCACCATGAAACCAGTTTTCCGAGTTTGACCCAAGTATCATCTTTGGCCCACATCAGATTTTTTCGGATATCGGTGACAGTTTCGTCACCGTTGTCTACAAATCGGGATTTGACCCTGGTATCACTCATAACGCTGGATTCCTTAAGTGTTTCTCCTGCGGCCCACGGTTCTAACTGGATCCTTGCGGCAGATTCTCACAGAACCGAAAGCGTATTCATCCGCACTGGCAATTTGGCCGCTAATATAATCGAACCGTGGCCGACGGGTAGAAGTATCCGCCATCGTCCATTGCATTTTAAAGGACCCTTCCGGGAACAGGGGATCGATATGAATGGTTTCGCCGGATTTACCTTTGTTTTCCCATTCCTCATTATATAGAGTTGCCGCTTCTTCGTTGGTCGGCAAACGCCAATCGGCGAATCCGCCGATCTTCCGTACATTCTTTCTTTCTGCAAATTCCTTGGCTTCATGCCAGTTAAAGTACTTGCCTCGGTCCTGCCAGGAATCCTTTTTAAGCCAGTAAAGCCCAGTTTTCGTATCCTGAATTACCTGGGGCCCATGTTCCACAAACCGTTTTGGACCTTCGTCCACGATTTCCAGCTTGTCGGTTTGTGTGTCTTGAACAACCGGTTTGGTTTCCTCTTCTGCCATAGTGTCACTTCCCCCGTCAGTCGGTATAACCGATTTCGACGTTTCCTTCATCGACGTTGACAATTACCGGAACCACGTAATCCCCGTTGGAATATTCCAGCATTTTTTCCAGACCCTGTGGATTGTTATCCACATTAACATAGATGAAGGGCTTGCATTTCTTTTTATAATCTTCACGAGCCTTTTGGGTATAAGGACAATCGTCTTTTCCAAAAATCATATAATGACTCACAACCACCTCTCTCTTCCGACGTCCATCAAATCCAAATAATCTTAACCTTCAAATTTCCTGGTCTCGGTCCGCCATTCGGGTTCCCACGTTTCTTTCTGTTCCTCGCGAACGGGTCGGACATGACAGTATTCGTTATCTTTATGTTCCCATTTTTCGTTACCTGTGATGTAGCTGAACATCATGGCGTATTGCTGATAATCCGGCTTCTCCTCATAGGTCCAGGTATTGTGGCCGCCGCCGGTAGTGAACAGGGGATCGATGTGGAGTTCCGCACCGTCCTTATCCCTATTGGAAACAGCAAAGGCGAACAGGGATTTGGCTTCGTCAAACCCAGCCAGCCGCCAATCATCAAAACCCGCGAATTTTTTTTCGTTCAGTTCTTCGATGTAATCGTTGGCTTCGTACCAATTAATCCCATAACCAAAATCCGCGAAGGAGTCGCTTTTTTTCCACATCAGGTTGGATTTGGAATCACTGATAGTTTCGTTGCCGTTGTCAACAAACTGAGGAGCTCCGAAATCCTCTTCTTCTTCCTCCTCCTCAATTTCCTCCCAATCATCGTCGCCGATCCACTCATCGACATCGAAGCCCTCTTCATCCTCGAAATCATCGTCCAGCGGAAGAGTCTCTTTAGCTTCCTCTTGGGTTTTTTCCTGGTTTTTCGATGGGTCTTTAACTTCTTCTTCGGGCACGATGGTTCTCCTTATCACCCACCTCCTTCAGGAGGCGGATTTTGATGTCAGGCATCCCTGACCAGACGGACCGAAGTCCCTGTGGTGGACACCTGCTGGTCGACACACACTTCCTTGACGACTGGGAAATAGCATTTCCAGGCGTAGGAGTCGTAACGAGTTTCCGATGTCCAGTAACTCCATTCCCCTCCGGCCTGATAGTTGGAAACAGACCGTTGTTTTTTGGAGGGGAGGTTCATGAACAGCTCTTCATAAGCCGCCTGAGCATTCAACAGGCCCCGTATTTCACTTTTAGTAGGCAATCGCCAATCGTTGGCCCCGAGATAGCTCTGCTCGTTACAGGCGTCCTTATAAGCATTGGCTTCGTCCCAATTAAGCCATTTGCCTAACTCCTGACGAGAATCCTTTTTAGCCCAGATCAAATCCTCACCAATCTGAGTTATGGTTCCATCACCATTATCTTCAAACAATATTTCAGTATTTGTCATATAAATTGCCAAAACCCAAAACCAACTTCTCGTTTTGGGTTCTCAGGAGTGATGTAGAATGGCCATACCCCATCTGGAGACCACCCTCTAACACCTTCATTTTTCAGAAAGTTTACAGATAAAGTATCACCCAGGAAGTGATTTTTCAACACCTAACCGGAGGAAATCGGAATTATCGAGATTTCCCACCAAACCTTTAAAAATCAGCGTTGATCGGTCACCACCATTCCCTTTTTGGGAGGAATTTTACCCAAAACCGCTTTGACTTTTTCATCCATGGTGCCCCGCACCAGACGGACGCTGGTGTCCAGAGTGTCGTCCACCTCTTTATGTCCTCCAGTGCCACTGCCAAACGAAAACACATAAGCGGTGATTTTGCCTCGGGTATTACTTGTCCAGGTGTCATAGCCACCCCCCTCGGTAAACACCGGATCTATATACAGATCCATTTCATACTTATCCTGGATGGATTTCTCCTTATCCCGGTAATACAGGGAATGGGCTTCCTCCTTGCTCGGTATTCTCCAGTCGTTGTGCCCGGCAAAGGATTCATCATTCATTTTGGCGAGGAATTTTTTAGCGACGGAATATACCAGAAATCTCTTAAATACATTATAGGAATCGTTTTGCATCCACATCAGGTGGGTTTTCCGGTCGGTTACCGTCCCATCCCCATTGTCTATAAATCGTTCTTCCATATCTTACCTCGTAAAATCCAAGTTTCACATCAATTCAAAATTAATAAGATAAACGATTCGGATTTTAGGATTCATAAAAAAAAAGCCGGAAGGTCGAAACCTTCCGGCTGATAATGCGATGTAAGAGTAACGCTTAGCGATTCAATTCAGAGCGATGACCCGTAATTGCGCCAATACCGCGCTCGGTACCATCCGGCATTCCCAGACCAGGCTCGATATACGTGCCGGGTTGTACATGATCCATATGGTAGTTAGACTGATAAGTCTTACCGGAACCTGCATCGATTTTCCAGTCATGGCGGTCAAACCGCTGACGCTGACAGTTTACAACAACGTCTCCCGGGCCTTTGTTGGTGAATACAGTTTTTTCGGCCAAAGCGTTAGACTCCCAACCTCCCGCAGGAATTTCGACAGTCTCCTCTTTTCCCCAGCCATAAGCAACGGGGCCGATATCGAACTGAAGGGTTGTCTCTTCGTTTTCGCTGGAGTTGTAGGCAATCCATGACGCTTTTTCACAAACAGAAGAATCGCCTTTTTTCAGTAGGGTTTCATTAGCAGTGGCCAAGGAAGTGAAGGCCAACAGAACGAAAGCCAAGGTCAGGACGGCAGTAAATTTTCTTACCATTGTGCTCCCCCTTTCAAATTGGTGGTATTTAAGAAACACTGTTAATTAGTTAGTTATGTACTAAAAGTCAATAGGACTCAAAAACTCCAATCAGGGCGGCTACCGTTCTGAATAGCATTCAAAACCCGCAATACCATATACGGCTCAAGTCCGGTTCCTTTCCGGGAGCCTGACACTAGCCTTGTATGCAGGGAAATTAGCAAAACCCGCCTGGCAAGTCAAGGCATTAATTATACCACAATATTCAAAATATAATCTATTTAAAAACAATCGATTATACGATGAACCACCGGCCTCAAGCAAAACGACCTCTCAGACCTGAAATTTGAGAGAGGTTAAATTTATCAAATGGGTAGAGTTCGTTAGCGCCCGCTCCCCTTCCTCAGTCAGGTCGTTGACCACCAGTTGAATGGACTTCAGGTTGGTCAAAGTGGGGGAATGGGCTAAATAATTGGCGCCTATGTCTGTAATCCGGTTTGACTTCAAATTCAATGTTCGCAGGTTGACGAACACCGGCGACTCGGCGATGGCCCTGATCCCTTCGTCTCCTATGTCGTTCTGGGAAAGGTCCAGCGCCCGCAGGGCGGATAATTCTTCGCACTGCGCCAACTCTTTCGCGCCCACTTCACGAATATACTTGGCTTTAAGGTTAAGCACCTGGCCGTCACTACTCAGGTTCGCTTTAATCAGTTTTTTTATGTCCGCCATAAAAATTCCATTGGATAGGATATTAATTTAAAATAAAAATCAGCCTAACCCCTCTATATTTTTCGCTTCAAAACCGTATTCGTCAAAGGCCTTCCATCCTTCGGCCAGCATTTTTTTGGCGTATTTGGACATCAGGTTGGCCTGGGAATGATTGGGATCGATTTCCAGGGTCTTTTTCATCAGCTTCACGGCTTTTTGAACATCCTGAATTTCGCCTCCATATTTCGTGATCTGCCTGGATTTATCGATCAGATCCGATGCCCACTTGTAATAGATATTGGCCAGTTGAACCGGGGCCTCTTTGCTGATGTAATCAACCAGCTCATCATCTGCTTTCAACTGCGGAAGGTGTTCGATCGCTTTTTGGAAATGGTGAATGGGAACCGTATAATCGTCCTCATACACCTCCACAATAGAGTCTCCCGGTTTATGGGCGGAATGCAGACCCACTGAGCTTTTGACCACTACCGACTGAATACCGGACAGCAATTGATGGAAAATCAGGTTGCCCATTCCAAAGTGAATGATGGCGTGGAAGTCCTGCTCAATATCGCATTCCAAGGCGCGTTCATATTCCGCCCGGGCTTCTTCGCGCTCTCCCGCCTCTTCCAGCGCTTCAGCCAAATTGTAATGATGAATGCAGTTGTCCGGGTCTTCCTCAATCGCGGCGCGAAACTCCTCGATTTGAGCCTCAAGGTCAAACTCCGCCAGCTCTCCGCCCTCTTTTTCAAGGCGGTCCAGGGCGTCCTCGTCCTCCTCTGATGCCTGCAGATTCGGGTCGGTTGCTTCTTCCGGCACTTGATCATCCGGAATGGATTTTTCCTCTTGATCTTCGGAGCTCATGATTTACCGGTTGACTCCTAATATGGGTCTGGAAATCACTTGTTCGCCATTTCAGAACCGTTGCCACCTCGCACAGCCCGGATCACGCTCAGCGATTTCTGGATCCCGCCCTTCATACTCAGATAAGCTTTGCCGCGGATAAAATTGTAACCCCAAGCCATATCCCCCTTGGCCTCCTCGCTGGTCCAGTAACAGCAATGGCTCTTGCCGAAAATGGGGTCGATATGAAGCTCGTTTTTGGTCCAGTAATAGTTCCAGGGAATGGACTGTTTTTCATCGAATAAAGTAGCCAGTTCTTCGCGGGTAGGCAGACGCCAGTTGTCGGCTCCACCAAATTTTTTTTCATTGAGTTCGCGAATGTAATCCTGCGCCTCGTTCCAGTTGATCCACTGCTTGCGGGACTGATAGGAATCAATTTGCTCCCAGACCAGCTTCGTCTTCAGATCAGTCACCGTTCCGTTTTTATTGTCCTGGAATTGGGCATTACTGGACGTGGGCGCCGAATCCGCTCTGGGCTCAGTCAACGTCAAAATCTGCCCGCCGAATTCATAGTCGGTCTGATCCTCCTTCGCCTTCTCTGCCGCAGGATTATGCGTCACCGCAACTCCGGCCCCTTCATCTGCCCAACCGAGGCCCGGCCACACCCACAAGGCCGCAGCCAGCACAAGGATCCCCGCTCTTGCAGTTGGGCTTTCTTTTTGAGTCTTAATCCTTACCATCCTTAAACTACTCATCCGTAGGAACCCAATCCGGCTCCCAGGACAGGCACAACCCGGAGGGATTATGAAACTGTTTTTCCTCGTTGCCGACCGATCCCCATTTGGAAACAAAGTTCAAATCCGGATCAAATTTTTGAATGCGATGGTTCAGTGTATCCACCACAAACACGAAACCGTAAGGGTCTTCCACCACGGCCATGGGACAATTGAATTGGCCATCCCGTTTCCCGAATTCGCCGACAACACGTATGAAGTTTCCTTCACGGTCGAACAATTGCATCCGGTTCTGGCTTTTTTCGACCACCAGCAGGGTACCGTCGTTGCGCACGGTCAGATCGCAGGGAAAGTTAAAGCGCCCTTCCTCGAAACCGTACTCACCGAACTTGGATAAAAACTGACCCTCTTCATTAAAAATCTGGATGCGCTGGTTATCACGATCGGCCACATAAATATTGCCTTCCTGATCGACCGCCACACCCGAGGGGAATTTGCAGAATCCGTCAAAATCGCCCGGAAAACCGAATCCAAGCAGAAATTCTCCATCGTCATCATACCGCTTGAGCGAATGATTGTGGGTATCGGCCACCAGGATTGTGCCGCCAGGTTCGGCGATAATGGCCTCCGGCCAATAGAATTTTTCCTGTCCCCAACCCTCGGTTCCCACAGACAGGATGAAGTCGCCCTCTGGACTGAATTTTTGGATACGATGGCAGCCGGTATCCGCCACCCAGACATTACCTTCCTTATCCACCGCCACGCCAAAGGGGCCTTTAAATTGACCCTCGCGATAAGGCGGGCGCGTACCCGCGGACTTGCCAAACTGGAATAGAAACTTCCCATTCCCGTCAAACTTTTGAATGCGGTCATTTCCGGCATCGGCCACCCAGACATACAATTTGGAGTGATCGACATCCGCCCATTTAGGTTGCTCCTCAGGCAGAACCTCTTCCGCCTGATCAATCACTTCCAGGGTGGAGGTACCGGAAGATTCCTCCGCCTCTTCCTGATTTTCTGAATTCTGATCTAAATCGTCGGGGGTCATTGGATTATTTCCCTGAAACCGGCAGGCCGGATAGCTAAAACTCTTATAAATGAAAACGGAAGCCGGTAAAGGCTTCCGCAGTGCAAGTATCCCCGGCTCCGCTCGGAGCCTGTGCTTTCTATTACACCCATCATGGGAAAAACCTTACGAACTGCTTCTCCCGGACTATTCCACCAAAAATCTTTTAACATCCAGAATCTGGTATTCAAAATCACAGGCCTCCTGCAGATCATTGAGGCGCTCGTTCCACTCGCGCTTGAAATTATCCAGATTTTCCATGTTGGGTTTTTTCTTCATCAAACTGACTTCTTTGTAAACCGGCTTGACGAGGTTCTTGTGAATTTCCTGAATCACGTTGCGGAGGCGGATAATACAATCCTTGGTAACCGTCTCGCGGGTCACGCCATCCACTTTTTCCAGCAGGCGCAGGAAACCCTGGATAGAACCAAGATGCTTGAGATAGCTCTCAGCCAGCAAGTGGTTGTATTTCAAACCGCAGTCAATGTAACCCGCCATGAGGTATACGCCGACATGATGATCAAACTGCACCGACAAGGTAATGAGTTTCTGGAGATAGTCGACCTCACGAAGGTCCTCATCCTCTTCCTCACCTTCCTTGAGCTCCTTGGCGGCCTTGGCTTTTTCAGCCTCCAGCTCTTTTTTTATTTTTTCCAGTTCCGAAAGGTCACCAATAGGATCTTCCTGCCTTTGATTCTGTCCTGAATCACCGGCTTCCTGACCCTCTAATTCTTCTTCTGTTCTGGTCTCTTGTTCACTCAAAGCCTTATCTCCTTCAAAAAGACAATAATCCGCCGGAGTACTTCCGAAAATATATGAAAAATTAATGCTTTAGACGAATTTTATTGGAATCAGTCGGATTATATATGTTTATTGTCAAGAGTGTCAAGACAATAAGGCCCCGGTCTTTAACAGGTTTTTCACAATGGCGTTCTATGTAAAACTCCTTAACGCTAAAGGTGTTACAGCCACGCTGACAAATGAAAGAAAACTCAAAAATCCAAACCCCTGATTGACAGAGAGGACCCCCCTCAACTAAGATGAAGTCCAATAAATTCCACAAATTGGACAAAAACCTTGCCATGAAAACAGCTCTGATTTTTCCACCGCAGTGGTTCCCCAGCCAGCCTTACCTGGCTTTACCTACGCTGACAGCCTTTCTTGAGCACCACGGTCATGCGGTGGATCAATTTGATTTCAATATCGAGAGTTACGATATTTTCCTCAGCCGCGCCTATCTTGAGGAATGCCTGGATATCATCCGGAACCGGCTCAACCAACCTGCCTATACCCTTCAGGAAAACGAAGTCAAAGACGTATACCGGGATATTCTGGGCGACACCGATTTCCTGGAATCTGTCCTTTCCGGAGTAGAGGATGCCAAAAACGCCCTGCGCGACGAAGAGATGTTTTTTCAGTTTCCGATTTACAAGCGTGCTTACACCACTCTCAAGGTGGCCATGCAGTTAATCTCTTACGCTCATTACCCGACCAGGGTGGACCTGGAATCGTATTTCATGCAGGGCAACCCGGAGGAAAACCTGGAAGGCATTCTGCAGGCTACTGCCGATCCGGTGACCAACCCCTATCTAACCTTGTTTGAAAATAAAATTCTGCCGAAAGTACCGTGGGGGGAATATGGCCTGGTTGGAATTTCCATCATTCACGTCGGGCAGGTGATTGCCGGCTTGTCCATGGCCCGCCTGCTCCGTGAAAAATATCCGCACCTTCACATCTGTATTGGGGGAAGTGTTTTCACCCGTCATTCCAACATTCTGGAAAACAAACAGATTTTGTTTGAAAAAATATTTCACAGCATCATCCAGTTCGAGGGTGAACTCCCCTTGCTGAAACTGGTAGAACAACTCCAGTCCGGAGGCTCGTTGAGCGAAGTCCCGAATCTGACCCATTTCGATCAGGGCAAAGTGATTACCAACGCCAAAGCGGAGTCTTTGCCTTACGATCAACTGGTGCGACCGACTTTCGACCATTTGCCGCTCGATAAATACCTGATGCCCTACCCCGTACTGCCCTATATGGCCAGCCGCGGGTGCTACTGGGGCAAATGCACTTTCTGCACCCACAGCCACATCTATGATTCCTATTACCGCAAGGAAAGCGAGGAGCGCGTGGCGCTCGACCTCGATTACCTGGGCAAACGGTACGGCACGCGTTATTTCACCTTTTCGGACGAGGCCATTTCCCCCAACGCGTTCAAGCGCATGGCCTATTCCCTGCTGAAGCACAAGGTAGACATGAAGGCCCTGGGCATGATCAAGTTTGAGGCCGATACCGTCGAAAGCGCGGACCTGTTCAAAGATGTTTTTAATGCAGGATTCATCATGCTGTTTTTCGGGCTGGAGAGCGCCAACGACCGCGTGTTGTCAATTATCGATAAAGGATGCGACCAGAAAACGGAAAAAACGGTACTCGAAAACAGTTCCCGCGCCGGAATCTGGAATCATCTGTACCTGTTCTTCGGGTTTCCCACCGAGGAACGGGAAGAAGCGGAAGACACCATTCGATTCACCATCGAAAATGGCGAAAAGGGGGCGGGTACGGTACACTCTGTCGGACAATCCACGTTCACGCTGGAGAAGGATTCGGCCATTTACCACAATCCGGAAAAATTTGCGATCGACCGCATTCTGCAGAACCCGGATCGCGATATGGCCATCATCTACGATTATGAAATAAATAAGGGCATGCCGCGCAAGGAAATCATGGAGGTGTACGAGTATTTCGATTCCGTGCTGGAAGAGCAGTTTCCCTCGCGTAAAATTTGGAATTATCTGTCGCGGGAACATTTCCTGCTTTATTTGGACCGTTTCGGACGGGAAGAGATCCTGAAAATGGCGCGGGACGAGGCCGTGACTGAAACAGTAGGGGCCTGATACTGGCAGTTCCCCTCCCGATCGGAAATACCGGGGATTAGCGTTTGACACGCGCCCGATGGATAACCTAAAATCAGACCCATTCAGAATCATTTAATTATTGAGGACTTAAGAGGACCCAAATTATGGCGGATATTGATGTTAATGAGGAGTTTAATCCTCAGGAATTCCGGGAAAAACAGGAAAGCAAAAAACAATCGGATTTAATCACCATGAAGATCCATCCCGAAATCTGGGAAGAGCTGGGGGTGCGCGATCCGGAGCAAATCAAGCTGGAAACCGCCATCATGAAAAAAACCCGGCAAATCAAAAAGGAACTTCGGGCCGATCCCGACAACCTGGAAAAACAGATCGAGCTGGCCACTCTCTATATTGACGGCGGCAACTACGAAGAGGCCATTAAAATGCTCCGGACCGTCGTCAGCAAGAATTCCAAAAGCGCCCGCGCTTATAAGGTTCTCGGCACGGCCTATGCGCTGAGCAAACAGGAAGACGAAGCGATTATCGAACTCAACCGGGCTACCGAACTGGATCCGAATGATATCGAAACTCATTTCAACCTGGGTGGGGTTTACATGCTACAGGATTCCTATGTCAGCGCTGAACGGGAGTTCAAGAAAGTCATCGAATTGGATCCCTCCGATACCACCGCCTACGCCAACCTGGCCGCCGCGTATACCATGCAGAAAAATCACCTGGAAGAAATCCGGACTTTGAAAAAAGTTCTGATGTTCGACCCGGAAAATAAGGAGCTGCGCTCCGCCCTCAGCAACGCCTATTTTCATTTGGGCGAATTCGACGAATCGCTCTCCAGCGCCCTGTGCGTCATCGAACTGGATGAACGGGATCCGCAGGCTTACTGTAATCTGGGAAGTATCTATTCCGCACGGAACATGGTGGAAGAGGCGGTGCAGGCGTTCCAGAAAGCCATTGAACTGGATCCGGAATACTCGCTTCCCCATACCAACCTGGGAAGTTTGTACGGAACCATTGGGCGAGTAGAAAGCGCCATCAAGGAATTCAAAAAAGCCACCAGTCTCAACCCCGGCGATGCCGAGGCCTGGCTCAACCTTTACCGTTCCTACAAGGATATCGGACGACAGGAAGACTCCACCAGGGCATTTCAGAAATACGAAATGCTGACCAAGGAATCCGCACCTTCCGGCGGCAAAACTGAATTCTCCGGAGTTCCCGGAGGTGTGTCGACAACCGGCGATACGGCGAGTGAATAGGCGTGGCAACCCCCGCCGACCGGGCCAACGCCCGGAGGAATTTTTTCCTTTTTCACGTTTGCCCCGTTTTAACACCCGTCATACTGTCGAAGTTTTTAGGTACCCCCCGCAGCCTCTGTGGTAAATTTTACATTTAGTTCTTAACTCACTTTTTAAAGGTTTCATGGCCCGTCCGGAATCCGAACTTTTACCCCTTGGCGACTTCAAACCCTCGGATGAGTGGCAGACGCACGTCAACGCCATTTTCTACGGAACCAAGGGTCCCGAAATCCACCACCATTTCCAAACCTATGTCAGCAGGGATTACCGCCTCGCCCATGCCCTGGCCGACCAATTCATTATAGACGTCAAAGAAGGCGGGCCTGCCGAGGGACCGATCCACCTTCAGGAATGGGGCGTCGGCAACGGCAACCTGGCCGCGCGGTTTCTGTCGCGCCTGAGGGCGGAGGAGGAGTCGATCTACTCACGCATCCGGTACACGCTGTGCGACTACTCGGAGGAAATCCTAAACGGGGTGCGCGCCAACCCGAACCTGCAGGAACACGAAGGCCGTTTTTTTATGACCCTGGTTAACGCGGAAACGCAGGACGATTTCGAACCGCACTCGGTTCATAAAATCATCTCCAACGAAATCTGGGACGACCTGGCCACCAGCGTTCTGATCAAAAACGACGGCATGCTGTACGAGGAATACCTGCAACCTCTGCTGAGCCGCGGCATCCCGAGCGTGCCCTGGGACAACTTCGTTGAACAGTTCACCGAAAAAAATCTCGATGCGCTGAAAAACAATCCGCCTTTTCTGGAACAGATCATGTGGGAGCGCAGTTTCCAGCGCACGGATATCTCGGACTGGCCGTACGGCGAGGTCATCCTGAAACACCTGGACCGGCTGGCGGACGAAATTCCCATTCCCATTAATACCGGCGCATTCCAAACCCTCGAACGCGCGAAGCGGATACTGACGGAAAAAAATCTGGGATACACCTCGTTCGATTACGGCATGCTGTCGGATCACGAACTGAACTTTCCGGGGCGTCCCTACTATAAATTGTACGGCGGGCAATACACGTCGATGGTGAATTTTCCGTTGATCGCGGAAGTTGGTGCCTCTATGGGATTTGCCGACGTTAAACTGGAACATCAACACGATTTCGTCGGGCGGAATCTATCGGAGAAGGTAGTGAGCGCGCTGGAGCTGGTTCAGGTGCATCCCGATATTTCACGCATGGAGCCGTGGGATGCAGACCTGCTGATGCTCCAGACCCTGCAGGCATTGAACGCCAGTTACCGGAGCCCCTACAAAAGTAAAATGGATTATCCGCCCATGCCCGGCACACCCAAGAAACAGCGCAAACAGATTGCCGAGCTGGCGAAAAACCTCAGCGCCACCGGCGTTCCGGATACGGTTGCATATGTCACCGCAAGCGAAGTCGCCGAATCCGCCGGTCGCCTCAAAAAACTCGGCTACCGCGAACGCGACTTAAAAACCGCCTTCGACCCAACCAGCCAACCCATCACCTTCTGCCACATGACGTTGCGATAAATGGCGGACCCTCTATTTTTTTGAATAGCAAAACAACGGTGGGAGATTGAACTTATTTCTCAATAATTTTTCCAGTTTTAATATCAATAAGGTATTTCTCTGTTATTTTACCGGTCTTGATATCTATGGAAAGCCCCCTACCCTCCACTGTATCGATAATAAAGTCCCCATTCTCATCGAAGCCTTTATAGTAACCCCAAAAGAAATGGGAAACCGACCTCTCCAGCTTTCCAAAGTCTTTGATCAAATCCTTTAGCTCCAGAGAATATTTAAAATTCCCATCACGCCAAACTCTTAGCATGATTGTCGATTTTGTATAATTAAGAGATAAAAGATTATATCCATAGTAGGGAACCACAAAATAATTCCCGCCATTGGCCAAAAAGCTCCATTGCGGCCACTTATCCAAATGCCAAAGCGGATCCCTCATTTCGGTTCCGACTTCGTATACACTGACTCCCGCCTTCGGGTCAGCTACAGCACAATGTCTGGCATCATTCGAGCAAACCATATATTGATGTGGGCGCCGCAAAGGGGCATCCGCCAGAATACTCCCAGGCATAACCAGAGATGTCAGGATAAAAACCTGCAGGAGGGTTCTTTTAATGCAGAAAATTTTCATAACCTCTCCTTAACAAGAAGGAATCTCAGTCCATTCTAAGATCATCAATAAACGCGTGGTGGGGCTTTATTTCATCAGCACTCAGCCCCGTATTGTCCGCTATGATTTCCAGCAAAATGGTGTAAACATCATTTTTACTCAGGCCTTCCTGATTCGAGCTTAAACTCCCAACGTTAAGAGCCAACACGGTTTTGGTCAGAGCACCCAGGGTTAACGATTCCGGATGAAAATATTTCTTTAAAGGCTCCGTGGCTCTCGCCAAAACCCAGGTAACAAAAATTCCTGACGCGGCTATCGCCACAAATTCTCCCATCTCAAGAATATCCATCGCGGCCAACACCAACGGAACGATCAGACTCAATAACGGAACCCCAATCAAGATGGGTTCCCAGCCCGGACTTCTGCCAAGTTCGGGTAATTGCAATACCAATCTCTGTCCAATGGAGGCCCACAGCGTTCTCCGGGTTTCTACGGGCAACAAGTCCTGCAACGGGGTATCGGGTTTGAGCGTTCGTTTGTCGACCCCGAGTGTGTCTGCGATCACCCTTCTGATTCGGTAAAAAGTGGCAGACGTGAGACATTTCGTCTGGTCAGCTTTGTCCAGCTTGGAAAGAACCAACTGATAACAATCGTCCACTGTGATGACATTCTGGCACTCCACATCAGGCAGAGAGATACCGAACCGCTCCTCAATATCCAGAACCATATCTACAATATCCATTCCCATAACTATCCCTGTGCAAATGAGGATTACACTATAGCCCAATTATTCATTATAACGGTATCATTAGGATAAAAAAACAGCGGGACCCTGATTAAAATCAGGATTCCGCCGCTTTGAGATATTTTGCTTAACGATGAAGGTCAGGCCAGTTCTTTTTGAGCCTCTTCGTCTTCTTCTTCCTCGTCGTCGTCCATGAAGTCATCGTCACTGCCCATGAGCAGTTCCGGATCTTCGATGGCGGGATGATCAATCACATCCTGTTTTTTATCGGCTTTGGGTTCCGGCAGGTCTTCCCAGATCACCATTCGGGAATTTCCCCGGTCACAAATATAGAGCTTACCCATATCCTCTTCATCTTCCGGATCCTCATCGAGAAACAAGCCATACGGATCGTTCAAAGTACATTCATTACAATCTCCATGCCGGTTGAAGAAATGCCCGGAGAAGGTGGTTTGACCGATCACCAGGTCTGCCGGCTGGCCGTTTTCGGTGGGCAATTCCTTCCAGACCAGCACCCGGTTGTTACCGGAATCGGATACGAACAGTCCTTTTCTCCCGTAGACCACATCAGTCGGGAAATGCATTCCCACCGCATCACAACGGGAGGCGCCTTTACCGGCGTTAACCTCGCGGCTGTAAAAATCTTTTTGACCCAAAACCAGATCTGCAGGAACACCGTTATTCGACGGCAGTTTGTTCCAGATGAGAACGCGGTTGTTACCCTGATCCACTACAAAAATTTTCCCGGTTTCCTGGTGATAAAACACGGAAGTCGGGAAACTCAGGGTTTCAGGAGTCACATTGTCAAAATCGCCCCGGTTGGGTTCCCGCTCGTCCATACCGAACTGCCCCAGGCAGACGTCCGCGTTCCAACCGTCGTTGAAAGGAATTTTATTCCAGATCAAAATCCTGTGATTATCCTTATCTGCAACGAACACATGCTGGTCGTCTCCAGAACGCACGACAAACGGGAAAAATAAAGATCCGGATCCCACCAGCCCGCGCCGGTTGGCCTCGCCGCACTCCAGGTTGTCTTGTCCCAGCACCAGGCCGGGCACTTCACCGTCATCCGACGGCAGGCCGTTCCACCTCAACACACGGTGATTGCCGCTGTCGGCGATATACAATTTGCCATCAATTACGGCCAGCCCGGCCGGTCCGGACAGGGTATCTTCTTCCGGTTTGCTGATGGTGAATCCTTCCAGGTTTTCATCCCCAAGACCGGAAGTCATTTCGTCGAGGGTGGTACTGATGCCCCGGTTTTCCAGGCAATCTGAAAAATCTTCCTGGCCCAGCACAATGCTGGCCGGTTCACCGTTCTCCTCCGGGAACTGGTTCCAGACCAGTGCCCGATGGTTTCCCCAGTCGGTTACAAACAGCATATCGCCATAGCGGCAGACGAATTGCGGTTCGGATAGCGTATTGTCTCCGGGGTCATCCGCCCCTCTGTTGGAATCGCGCATGGAAAAATCGCCCTGGCCGATGACCATGACTGCGCCTACTTCTTTTTCTTCATCTTCCTCACCTTCGACTTCGTCGATTTCATCCATTTCCTCTTCGGTGAGGGCGTCTTCTTCTATTTCCTCAACTTCGTCGAGTTCTTCCTCAGCCACTTCGAGGGCTTCATCCTTAAGTTCTTCCTGTTTTTTCTGGTCTTCAGACATCGAACCCACCTCTTTCAAAACTTAATAAACGGCTTAACCGGCCAGAAATTCAAAGATTCCCAGTGTCCGGATAACACAAATCTGTCAGCATACAGTATTAATATCCCATACGGCGGCTTCGATCAAGGTAAATTCAACCTCTGCCACATGGAAACCATCTTTCTACCATTGCGGTCCTGATACTCCCCATCCCACACTGCAAAGGCTATCAGGATCGGCTGTTTCTTGAGAAATTTGACGTCCCACTTGTTGAGAGACTTTAAAGACCTGCGGAAAACCACCTGCCATTGGCCTTCTTTCCAGATTCCCTGGCCGATTATATTCTGTTTGGTTTTCGGTTGCGGGGTCAGGGTGCCGAATCCTTCTGCGTTTAATTCTTCGATCGGCACATTGCGGAACGGATTAAGAGATTCCACCGGGTTCACCTCGCCGCCAAATATCATGACGTCCATATCCATTCCCTTGGTGGCGTATTCCAATTCTTTTTTGGTTTCAATCTCCGATTGCCAGTCGGCGCGCCACTGCCAGATGTTGACCGGCTTGGACCGGTTACCCATTCCAAAGAACGGTTCGTTATGACCGTGCTCGTGCAAAAGAACGTCACCCAGCGCAAATTCCAGCGCGATGGCGTCCTTGAAATCCTGATGGCGACTGGAAGTTCGGTTGGCGACCGGATCGTCCCATACCACACGGATGGCAATTTCCTGATCGTTGATCACCGACTGGAACCGCACCCGGTTGATCGGATTTTTACGTGCATTCAAGGCGATCAACTGCACATCGTGACTGGGAATATCCTTCCACAAAGGGCTCTCCGGATCGTCTTCTATCTTCTGATCTGTTTGTTGCGAAAAGAGATCAATCTCATATTCAGCTTTCTGGAGAGTATCCAGCTGGATTTTAGAGCGAACAAAAGAAACCAGGTCCCAGCGCTCGGCATCAGTCAGATGGCTGAAAGATTTCATCGGAGTGCCGTCGATGCCGGTGGTCAGTGTCATGAACAAATCCCTTTTCTCGTAACCGAATTTGTTGATATTGGGATTTGTTAAATCATAGACAAATGCCCGGTGATCCCAGATATCGTACAGGTTATCGGCCATCGGCCCCTCACCCTTGAGGTCGGTACCGTGACAGCGGGAACACCGCATCTCGTTATAAATCTTTTCACCCTTGGATATGGATTCCGGGGTCGTTGGCGGTGTGGGACCGGGATCGATGGGTTTTTTGGGTTTCTCGGTCTGGAACCGACTTGAAAAACTTTTCAGATATTCAACCACCGCCCAGGTTTCGTCATCGGTGAGCGCCGATTTCCACGCTGGCATGGCGGTTCCCTTGATGCCTTTGCTGATGGTCTTGAAGATATCGGAGTCGAGGGGTAAAGAACCGGACGGGGTGGAGCGATGCTTAAAGACGCCTTTCCGAAAATCGCGCGGCCAGGGGTACAGATAGGCCATTGCTTTGCCGCCGCCGTTGCCGTCGGCCCCGTGGCAAAACGTGCACATGTGCTTGTAAACGGTGGCCCCTATGGTTTTGCTGGTCTGCCCTCCATGACCCTGATGACCTCCGGGATCGTCGGTGTGAGCATACAAAAGGCTGTCATCCAGCCCTGTCCATCCGAAAACAAGTACGGCGGCGAAAACACTCGCCAGAAAAAAACGTCTAACGGACCGGCCTTCGGGGTTTCGATAAGGTGTATAAGGTTTCATTGCCATTCAAACCGTCTTCTGCAACGTCGATCCAGATATTGGTGCAATTACGCCGGAAGTCGACTCCCATGCAGTAAAACAGGGGATATTTTGTGGTGAAATAAATCACCGGTTTGGACACGTAGACCGTCAAGTTATCGATACGCGCACTCTGGATGGCTTCCTGGATGGACATCTTGTCACTGTCGCCCTTCCGGATGATCTTACGGATCACCTGGTAATCCAGTTCACCGTCCAGGTTCAGATCGTAATAAGTGGCGATCAGCCCCGGAATACTGAGCAATTCCCATCCACGGTACGAGGGATCATTCCATCCTGGTTCCTTGGGAATTTGGACTTCACCGGATTGTTGGGATGACGGTGGAAAGGGGCTTTGGGCGTGAGCTGAACTTTTGATCCATATCACATGAACCAGAACCACTCCAAGAAGGAAACCAACCGAGCGAGTTTTCATCTCAATGCTCCTGTAAATTCACCCCCCAATTACCAATTGAAGCCTGATTCTCAAAGTATCACACTTTTCAGATCAATGGAAAGTTAATGTTCCCTATCCCATCCTGCGTAACCCACTGATTTAATTAAAATTAACGATCCGCCTTAGTGTTCCGGATTAGTTCCCTTGAGGAAAGGGCGGGGGGCTGAAAAAAGACAACTTGCATCAGGAGACTCTTTTCTGCCGCTGGCGCATCTTTTCCGGCATGGGCTCACCGACCGCGCGGAGGAAGAATAGGGAGGTCGATCCTCCCATGAAGGCAAACCGTTGACTTAAATTTTTACCGAGCGCCTCTTTGAACCGGATTCAAACTTCTTTGGGTTTTCCACCTTATTAAACCGTTTTCTCCAAGCCATATAGTTCGTCCACCACACGGGGCGTCAATCCCTCGCCGGATCCGTCGTAGACCACCTCACCGGACTTCATGGCGATGAGGCGTTGGGCGTACTCGCGGGCGAGTTCCGGCAGGTGCAGGTTGCACAGCACGGTGACTCCGTCTTCCTGATTGATGCGGCGAAGGATGTCGAGGATGGTGCGGGAGGTCGCGGGATCGAGGCTGGCCACCGGTTCGTCGGCCAGGATGATTTTCGGTTTCTGCATGAGGGCGCGGGCGATGCCGACTCTCTGTTGCTGGCCGCCGCTCAATTGATCCGCCCTCTGCCCGGCTTTCTCCCCGATCTCCAGCCGTTCCAGATTATGCTGGGCGGAAGCGATCTCG
This sequence comes from Nitrospinota bacterium, assembly GCA_029879645.1. Lineage (GTDB taxonomy): Bacteria > Nitrospinota > Nitrospinia > Nitrospinales > Nitrospinaceae > SZUA-226. The sequence continues at coordinate 10,225 of JAOUPX010000008.1, read as the reverse complement.
TCCTTCGCAAAATAATTGATGAGCGCCGACCAGGCGGAGGTTCGGCCCAGGGCACCGGACAGCACATTGGTGCGGACCGACAAACGGCCCACAAGATTGTAATCCTGAAAAATCATTCCGATCTTCTGCCGCACGGCGCGCAGCCGTTTGCCGTCCAGCGCAGTCACTTCCTGATCCTCGAAAAATATTTTTCCTGCGGTCGGCTCCACGAGGCGGTTGATGCACCTGAGGAGAGTGGATTTCCCCGCTCCGCTTTTACCGAGGATGACCACGAACTCTCCGGCCCCTATTTCCAAAGACACCTCGTTCAGCGCGCGGGTGCCATCGCCGTAAATTTTGGATACCTGCTCAAGACGCAACATAGTGAGGTAAGGTTCCTTTCCTTTTTAAAATAAATTAAAACACAGATTCTTCGCTAACGCTCAGAATGACAGAAAGTAAAGTATTGTCATTCTGAGGAGCCAACGACGACGAAGAATCTATGTTTTATCCTAACGACCACAACATCAAACTGCCTATGTAAAGGCCTCCTTAGGGACTGGTCTTCTTCAAATCCAGATCGAGCAGGCGGCCCGCCTCGCGCACCGGATCGAAAAACGCATCGAAATCCATCAGCCCGCTGATCCCGTACACGCGCTTCAACACCTTACTTCCCTCGGGCGTTTTGGCAAGTTGCAGAAGCCCGGATTTGATTTTCTGTTTGATCGCAGGGTCGAGATCCTTGCGCGCCGATACCGTGTCGTTGGGAATATCTTTGGTGTAAGCAATTACACGGAGTTTCTCATAGACCTCCGGATAGGTTTTAGCGACGGCGGCGCGGGCGTCGTCGTAGGTTGCCCCGGCGTCCACCTCCCCTTTCAACACAGAGAGGATCACGGCGTTATGCGATCCGGCAAACCGGGATTGCGCGAACAGGCGGTCAGGATTGAGCCCTTTGGACAACAGCAAGGTTTTCGGATACAGGTGGCCGGAGGTGGAAGCGGGATCGACGAATGCGAATGTTTTGCCTTTGAGGTCGGACAGTTTCTGAATGCCGCTGTCGGTGCGGGTAACGATCTGCCCCCGGTAAAACGGACTGCCGAATCGCACGACGATGAGCATTAAATCGACATCGTATTTTTGTTTCGCCAGCACATAGGAGAAAGTGGCGAGCCAGCCAATGTCCACCTTGCCCGCGCCCATGGCCTCGATCACAGCGGCATAGCTGGTGGCGATGGACGTTCTAAAATGCAGGCCGGTGATTTTTTGCAGGCGTCGACCGATTTCCTCGCCGCCTTCCAGAATGGTCTGCGCTTCGCCGGAGGGCACGAACATCATGCGGACGGGATGTTGCGCCGTTCCCAGTCGTTCTTTGGCCAAAACCGGAGAACAATAAAAAAGAGATAGAATCCCGATTACGACATTGAAAATGGCAATGAAAGTTACTCCTGCGCGTTGCATGGTTCTCTCCGCATATTTTCAAGAACGTTACCATAACCGGTGAAGATTTTCAGGTTCCAGACAATAAAAAAAGGGCAAGGCGCCAAGGCGCCCTGCCCTTTTGAAACAATCAAAAGCTTACTTCATCAACTCTTCCCGGATGTATTTGATAACATCCCAGATTTCGCCATCCTTCAAGGTCTTGAAGGGAGCCATACCGGTTCCTTTGGAACCGTTCTGGATGATCCAGAACATCTGGCCGGGAGTAACATCTTTCATGGTTTCCGCACAGGCAAAGTTGCGGGGTTTCGGCTTCAATGCGCCACCCAGTTTACCGGTGCCATCACCTTTATCGCCATGACACATTTTACAAGCCATGGGCTTGGCTTTCTTTTCGAAAATAGCTTTACCGTTGGCGGCATCCGCTTTACCGGTTTCATCCTTACTGTACAGGCTGGCAGGAGCTTTTTTGGTTGCGCGCTTTTGAGGGCACTCAGCACCAGCAAAAGCAGTGTTAACCGCAAATAAAGTCAGAACGGCAAATACAAGAAACATTACAGATTTTTTCATCGGTGTCATCCTTTCAAATTGAATAAAGGTATATCAAATTAAACGGTAAAAAAATAAAAACCGGAAAAATCCACGCTACGCGCCGGATAGAGAGGAATCAGGAAACAAATAAAACCGGCAAAAAATGAGGGCTAAATTATATTAAATCTGAGAGATGTGTCAACCCAAAATTCCTCCATGGGGTCATTCTGGGAAAATGGGGCCCACCTGGCGCCATTTACTTATCCGGATTTCAGGTTATCCTGTAAGCAGGTAACAAATAAGCACTACGATTGATTGCGGGGATTCCCCCTGGGCATTGAGATTCCGTCCGCTTTTCCAGAAAATATCTTCTTATCCATGGAAATTCTTCTATTTGTCCTTATATTTGTAGCATTTTTTCTGACTGGCGAGGCATTCTCCGTCATCTGGAAACCTGTCTATTCACATTTCCATGAGCGATGGGTATTTCATACCCTTTTGGGTCTAATTGCGGTGGCTGGCGTGACCACGCTTCTGGCCTTTGCCGGAGGAATTTACCCTGCCACCGGCTGGATTATTCTGGGAGCAATCGGTCTGGGATCGGTTCATACCTGGCCCTCACTGTGGAAAGAAATATCCTCATTCCGACCGCACCTGGGGCAAGTTTTTGCCCGGAACCAACCGGACAGAGTGTTTCAGGGATTTAACCTGGTGCTCATTTTGATTCTGGTGGTTCTGTCATTGGCGCTGGCTCTTGCCCCGCCGGTAAAAACCGACGCTCTGGTGTATCACCTGGCCATTCCCAAGGCATATTTTGAAAACCACGGCCTGATCAATCTTCCGAACAATCTCTACTCATTTTTCCCCATGTTATTTGACATGGTGTTTCTGTTTGCGATGACCTTCGGTGTGGAGTCGCTTCCGGCCCTTTGCGGACTGGGCATGACGTTTTTACTCCTTGCGGGATTAACTATTTATTTCCGCCAATATCTTTCGCCACGCCTGATCTGGTTTGTGCCGGTATTGTTTTTCAGCACCCCCACATTTTTTGAAATCTCAGCCTCCGCTTACATCGATGTGGCTTTGGCGGGCTTCATATTTTTTACGTTTTACGCCTGGGACCGGTGGCGCGAAACCCGCCTTTCTTTCTGGTTTCTCTATATGACCCTGGCCGCCGGAGCGGCCTGCTCCACCAAGCTGACGGGGATGATTGTACTGCCTCTGACTTTCCTGGCGATTCTGATGGAGGGCCGTCGGGACAATAACCTCCCGCAAATAACAAAACAATTACTCGTTTTTTCCGGAATCATTTTTCTGTTCCTGGCTCCCTGGTGGATACGGAATTACCTGTATTCCGGCAATCCGTTCATGCCCCTCCTGATGCCAATTTTTGGAGGAGAGGACCGGGTCAACTGGGACCCCAACCGGGCCGCTATGTTCGATTTCTATGTCAAACAGTTTGGCATGGGACGGGGATTGCTGGATCTGTTGCTATTGCCTTACAACCTCACTTTTTATGCGCAGCCCCATTCTCTGAGGTTTGACGGACAAATTGGAACGGCTTTTTTCATTTTAATTCCCGCAATACTTGCCGCCTTATGGAAACCGCGATCCGTTCGATTAATTTTCCTGACGCTATTTTTCGTCGTAATGATTCTTTTCTGGTTCGCCTATTTTCAGTATGTCCGATTCCTGGCGCCGGCGTTTGCCGCTCTGACCCTTATAAGCGTTGCCGGCCTGGAGAAACTCACAAATCCAAATTCAGCGGTCCGCGGCCTGCCCGGGGCTGTGGCTCAATTGATGCTGGGGCTGGCGGCTGTGGCGGTATCCCTCAATCTCTATCTGATCTGGGATATCTGGTCGCACAAAGCCCCTGGAAAATATCTCTCAGGTGAGGAAACGCGCGACCAGTATCTGGCACGGAACATTCCCCGTTATCCCATGTATCGGGCCATGAACCGGCTTTCTCCGGACTCGAAGGTTCTTCTGGTGTATATGCGCAACCTCGGATATTTGGCAGAGAGGCCTTTTCACAGTGACAGCATTTTCGAAGCTCATACCCTGCAAACGATTCTGGCACGGGACGCCTCCCTGGAAGGGATAAGACGCCAATTGCAGTCGCTGGGCATTACCCATCTGATGTACGATCAAAGCTACGTATTTGGAAAAGAAGCCGCCTTTCCCGCAGAGCATCAGTCCTCGCTGAACCTTTTCCTCGACAAGCGCGGTAAGCTGTTGAATCAGGAGAGGAATTTTTTCCTTTACCGGGTGGTATTGGACTAATCCGGGTTTTCCTCTATAATCCCAACCAATCTTTAAAGTCGGGTTTCCCGATGCCCCGGAAGAGAATTCGGGGAAAGGGTTATTCATAAAGGTCCCCGCGACCGTGAGGAACAGGAGATAGATAACGATGGCACGTTTGGAAGGCAAAAATATACTGATCATTATCCCAAAGGACTATTACGATGAGCGGGAACTGGATGCCTGTTTAAATAAATTCAGGAATGAGGGAGCCAATGTACGCATCGCTTCCTCCAAGCTCAAGGAAGCAGTCGGCATGAAAACCGGTCGAATCATGCCCGATTTGCTGGTAGTGGACGCCATCGAAGGCATAACCGGAGACAGTTATGTGACGGGAGGCAAGGGCACTCGACAAATCATCGGCGTATTTCACGGGGTGGTGGTGATCGGTGGCAGCGGTACCCGAAAATATGTATGGAACGACAAGCTGGTCCGTCTGTTACTTCTGGACCGGTATAAAAGCGATATGGTGATTGCGGCCATCGGGCAGGGGGTTCCCGCGTTGGGCATTGCCGGCTTGACTGAAAATATCGAAGTGGCCGCTCCGCAGGACAAATTCACTCTTCCGGAACTGGATAAAGCCGCCGCCATTCTGGTGGATGAAAATTTGGCGGTCCATGATCGAATTATAACGGCCTCCGGAGCCGAGGCAGCGGACGAGTTCACCGAATCGGTTATCGAAGCGGTACAAAAAACGCCCCGAAAATAGAATGCCGGGCCAACCGGTGACAACCCGGCGCTGACAGGACTTTACATTTCGTCGTCCTGCCGGAAACGGAAATCCAATTCTAATGGGGGAGCGCCCGGTCCCTAAAGACCGAACGCGTCCTCATCTTTGGATTTTTTCGACTGAATGATTTTCAGGCGAATTTTAAACGCGTTGTTTAAATCCTTAACCGTATTTTCCTTGGCATCGGGAAAATGGATTTTCTGATTAAACTCATCCAGTGAATGGTCTTCCAGCAGTTTGGCAAATGCCTCATCCAGAAAAGGGCGGGTCATCTGCACAATGCTATCCAGCGTAATGGATATCCGCTCATACCGGTTCCAGTTTTCCAGGATATGCTTTCTAAAAGACTCAGCCGAAGGAGAACCATCTTCCGAAGTACGGCCTGACAACATATCGTTGCCCATAAATTTATAAACACTCACGACCAATTCGTTTTCCATTATTCCTTCCTGAGCGAAATACTTATCACTTGTTTATTCTTCGACAATGGCAACGGACTTCATTTCCATGCGTTCATGTGGATTGTCATTGGAATCGCGGGGTTCATTCACGATTTTGTCGGCCACGTCCATCCCTTCAACCACCCTGCCGAACGCCGTGTACTGTCCGTCGAGGAAAAACGCATCCTTAACGCAGATGAAAAATTGTGACCCGGCGCTGTTGGGGTCCTGCGAACGGGCCATAGAAAGCACCCCCCTCTCGTGCTTGACGTCGTTGAATTCCGCATCGATGGCGTAACCGGGTCCACCGGTTCCGTGGGTGGAGCGGTTGTCTGATTTCGAATTGGGGTCGCCGCCCTGAATCATGAATCCGGGAATGACCCGGTGAAAGGTGGTGCCGTTATAAAAATCCTTGTTGGCCAGATCCTTGAAGTTTTTAACATGTCCCGGAGCTTTATCTTCAAAAAATTCCAACTTAATGTTTCCGTGTACGGTTTCGATGACTGCGACTTCTTTACCCATAAAAAGCTCCTTTGGCTTTAGAATTATTCTTTCGTTTTAATGGAAATTTTAATACTGATGGGTTCCAGGGGATTATCCCTTTCGTCCCGTGGAGAATTGACAATTTTGTCCGCGACTTCCATTCCTTTGGTGACCTTGCCGAACGCCGTGTACTGGCCGTCCAGAAAACGGGCATCCTTGACCACGATGAAAAACTGCGACCCTGCGCTGTTCGGATCCTGGGCGCGCGCCATGGACAAAATTCCCCGGTCATGCGGGGTATCGTTGAACTCTGCCTTGATCTGATAACCGGGTCCGCCCATGCCGTGCATGGATCGATCAGGGCTTTTGGAATTGGGATCGCCTCCCTGGATCATGAATCCGGGAATGACCCGGTGAAACAGAGTTCCATTGTAAAACCCCGTCTTAGCGAGCGTTTTGAAATTTTTAACATGCCCGGGAGCCTTGCCCTCAAAAAATTCCAATTCGATATTGCCAAACTTGGTTTCAATGACAGCAATTTCTTCGGCCACCGCGGAACCTGCACCGCCCACAACCATGGCCAACGCCATCAGGATTAGAAGAGTAATCTTTCGCATGGAACCCCCGGAAAAATGATTTAAACTATTTAATAACCCCCACCGGTCTCAACACGGATGTATTTGGAAGGGAAGGTCTGTAACCGGGCCATTGTAAAGGAATGAAAACTTTATTGTCAATTGACATGCGGGATCGCGGACCTTATTTGCGGACTTGTTTCGTCGGATTCAGCTATCTGCTGGCAGCACTGGGAGTGGCGTGCCTGATATTCGGGGCGGTAATCCCCCTGGCGGCGGGAATCCTGGTGGTGACCGCCCTGGCGGTCTGCTTTACACTGGAAATCCACAAGAAAATCCCGGTTATCCCCCCCATCCGGCTTTCTCTCTGGGTGGCCGGCCTGGTCATTCTGCCTCTCATCTATTTCACGATAAAACCCCCGGTGCTGGACCTTGCCGTCTGGTCCCTGATTTTCATCCTGCTCACCCGGTTTGTGTTCAAGTCGGAACTCAATGACTACCTCTATGGGTACCTGATTTCGATCGTCTGCCTGTTGATCGGGGCGATATTCATTCAGGACCTGATTTTCGGAATTCTGTTCCTGTCTTTTTACCTGGTGTTGTGCTGGTGCCTGATGTTTTACAACATGATGGTAGAACGGGTGGGAACCCATTGCCCGCCCGCCGGTTTTCGTCGTGCGGGAGAAAATGAAACGACCGGGCTTTCCCTGTTCGCCCTGTCTTCTATAATTATTTTGGCCAGCTTTCTTTTGACTGCCGCTATTTTTATAAGCTTCCCGCGGCTGGGGCTGGGATTTCTGTCTCTGGACTCCGGAAAGGAACAGATCAGCGGGTTTTCCAGCCGCGTGGAACTGGGGGATGTGGGCCGCATTAAACAAAACGACAGTGTGGTCATGCGGGTGGAATTTCACAAAAACGGCAAGGCCTTTCGTCCTACATCAAAAGTCCTCTGGCGGGGAGTCAGCCTGGATCATTATGACGGGACAACCTGGTTCTCCACCATGCCGCCGGCATGGAGCACCTTCAATCGAGGTGACCGGGGAGTGCCTCTGTTCGCGGTCCCCGCTCCCCGCGAAATGGTGGTGCAGGATATGTATATGGAGACATTTGATTCCCCGGTGGTGTTCACCTACGGAATTCCCATCAAACTGGAGGGAACGTTCAAATCGATTTTGATGGATCAGGGTTTTTCCCTGAAAACCATAGACCACCGCACCGGTCCCCGACGTTTCACTTTTATATCTGATGTGGGTCACCCGGTAACCAATTACCCCAATCCTGTTTACTTTAACTCACGTCATTTATTTCCAAAAAGGTTCCTGCAATTACCTGAGATCAGCCCCCGGATCCGCCGATTGGCGCAAACGCTGACGAAAAATTCGGATTCACCGGCTCTGGCAGCCAACAAGATTCTTTTTCACCTGAAGAACAATTATGGATATTCCCTTGACCTGAAACGTACCTCCCAGGTCTCGGCGCTTGATGATTTTCTTTTTGAGCGCAAGGAAGGTCATTGCGAGTATTTTGCCTCGGCGATGGCCGTGCTTTTGCGGTTGAATGGAATACCGTCTCGCATCATCAATGGGTTTGCCGGTTCGGAGTGGAATGATCTGGGCCAGTACATGGTTGTCCGCCAGGCGCATGCCCATTCCTGGGTGGAGGCCTACATTGAAGGGCAGGGCTGGCAGGTATACGATCCCACCCCTTCCGACCCTTCTGCAGCCGCCCCCTCCACCAACCTGCTGGCCAGCCGGTTGGACCTGATGAAGCTGTACTGGCAGAGATATATCATCCGATATTCCACCGAAGACCAGATTCAATTGGCCAATTACTTCAATCGGGAAACCCAGAATTTTAAAAACCGGTGGAAAGAATGGAAGATTCCCAGTTTAAAGGAAATATTGGATTTTTTCAGGAATCGCCCAATGTCCCTTATTGCGGTAATTGCCGTATTGCTGGGTTGGCGGCTCTGGACCTACAAATTCCAGTGGCGGGGCTCGCCTTGGGGAAGCCGGTTACCCATTGCAGTTCAAATATACCGCCAGATGTTGGGGCGTCTGGAAGCGCAGGGAATCATCAAACCCAAAAATGAAACGCACCTGGAATTTCTTGCCAGTCTGACCGGCCTGCCTTTGGAAAAAAGGGAAGCGATCGAATCGATCACCCGGTTTTATGAACGCCATCGCTTCGGCAAACTTCCCTTCTCCCCCGGCGAACAGGCCCGTATCCGGTCCCTCATCCGGCAAATTTAGTTGGGCCGGTAAAAACCTTGTCAGGTCCACAGGAGAAGCGCGACCTTATTGACAACAGGAGGGTGGAACTATATATTCGCGAACCTGTAAAGATCATTCACCAACCGGGAGAAACGCCATGCCCCGCTTGTCGGGATTCATCACCAGCCTCGGATTACTCCTAGCCGTCACTACTACCGTATATGCCGAAGGCAGCGGGTTGTACGTCGGCGGAATCGTGGGTGCAAGTTTGCGGACGGATACCCTGCTTTCAAGTTCAACCCTGGGAACCCAGAATATGGAGTTTAGCCCGGGATACACATTCGGTGGTTTTCTGGGATACGATTTCGGCAATAACCTCCGGTTGGAAGGAGAAATTTCCTACCGGGAAAATGAAATCCGCACCGGAGGCGGAAGGGATCCTCAGGCCGGGACTTCGGTCATGATGTTCAATGGATTTTACGATTGTTTTCCTTTCAACAATTCTTTCGAAGTTTATTTTGGCGGAGGCCTCGGGGTGGCCACTACACAATTGGAAACCATCTCCCTGGGCCAGAATCTGAATGAAGACGAAAGCGTGTTTGCTTACCAACTGGAAACGGGCTTCGGCTGGAACTACAATCCCCAGGTGAATTTCAGCCTGGGGTACCGTTTTTTTGACTCGGCCGATCCGGAATTTGTTTTATCTTCTGGATCCAGAATTAAGATGGAACTGGAAAATCATGAACTCATCCTGAAAATGCGATACTTGTTCAACCTTTGATTCTTTTCAACAATCCCCTCCCCTTAATCTGCAATTCTTTGATATTGGTTCCATTAGATAAAATCACCACAACCTGTCATAAAATTCGGTTGCGGCACTTACCCCCTTCTGCTATCCTCTTGAAAAATTTAACGGTATCCAACATCAGGGGGAGATATGAAACGGTTTACTGGGTTATTGTTAATCAATCTGCTGGTCCTCGCCGCCGTTCCGGTCTGGGCGCAGGAAACCTACCTTTCGGGCAACATCGGCTTCGGAATCCGGTCGGATTCCAAACTTACCGGGGCCTCAGGAAAATTCGACAACGATCCCGCTTTTGTCGTCAACGGTGCCGTAGGTTTCAAATTACAGCATAATTTCAGGGTCGAAGGCGAAATTGGATACCATTTAAATTCTGCCGATCGAACGACTTCGGGGCAGGATTTTAATTTTTCCATGCTCAGTTTAATGGGCAATGCGTATGTGGATATTCCGACTCAGTCGCCACTGGTGCCGTATCTGGGTATCGGACTCGGTTTTGGAATTGCAGGTGCGAGCGAAGATGTTTTTGATACTTCCGACTCAGACCTGGTGGGAGCCGTTCAATTGATGGCGGGCCTGGGCTATGATATCAGTCCCAAGGCTACTTTGACGTTTGGTTACCGTTATTTCACAACCACGGATCCCGATTTTGCTTTGGCGGGACCAGGGTTCTTTGAAACGGAATACAAAAGCCACGATTTCCTGTTCGGCGCCCGTTTCCGTTTTTAAAA
>JAOUPX010000163.1 GCA_029879645.1 Nitrospinota bacterium | reverse complement strand
AATACCAACTGTACGCCAAGGAGGCGATTAAAGCCGGGAAACTTTTTCTTGAGAAGAATAAAGCAAAGGAACAAGATTATTGGATACTCAATATTATCATTCCAAATCTTTACCGCAGAGTAGGAGAATTTCAGTCAGCACATGCCTGGCTGGATGCCTTTGGCGATCAATTGCCGGAAGAACAAGAAACCAAAGAATTCTTTGAACTGGCGTTTCAATTACTGCGCCAGGCCGTGGCCGCAAAAGACACAACCAAAATACCCATTGAAAAACCCAAGAACGCTAAGCAATAACTTCACCGAAGAATAGAATGTAAAATGATTAACCTATTTATTAATTACTTCGATCATTATCCAATTGTGATTTTGTTAATATTTTACGTTATTCCTATTGTAAATTTGGGTTTTATATTAGAGTGGTCAATAAAATACGCCAACATCTTCTTGAACAATCCTTCTAAAGATAGTTTTAACAAATATCACACAAGAACCTGGGTTCTTTTTTGGTTTTATTGTTTTTTCCGCCAATTTTATTTTCTTACGTCATTGAAGGTAACAAGTACATCTTGTTTATAAATTCCCTGCTCTTTTTTTTATATGTATTTCTATTTAGATATAGAGTTTTAAAGAATAATTACAAAGAATTAATCAAATACAAAACATTTTGGGAAAGCTAGCTGTACGAATGCTGAACTGGTTGCGACATAATCGGCGGAAGAAAATACTGGCGGAGCTGAGGAACAATCATTAGAACCCCCTCATCCTAACCTTCTCCCACCAGGGGAGAAGGGACCGGACTACGCCCGAAGGATGCGGGTTGTATTTGAGATGCATAGGCGGAGCATTGTTTGCACTATAAACATTATCCGATTTGCAACAGGCCTTGCCTGCTCCCTCTCCCTTGATGGGAGAGGGCTGGGGTGAATGTTGCTCCAGGGTGTTAATGTTTATCACCGATTTGGGAGCAGGGTGGATGATAACTTTTTCTTATTCAGGGGAGAAGCGTTGTCTCATCAGCAATAAAGCTCTAACTCTGGAACATAAAATGCTGAACTGGTTGCGACATAATCGGCGGAAGAGGATTCTGGCGGAGCCGTTTCCCGTCGGGTGGGAGGGGATCATCCAGAACAACGTCCCCTATTACCACTACCTCACGCACGAAGAGCAAAAGGACCTGCGGGATCTGGTCCAGGTCTTCATCGCCGAGAAGCATTGGGAGGGATGCAACGGACTGGAACTGACCGATGAAATCCGCGTCGTCATCGCCGCCCACGCCTGCCTGTTGATCCTCGCCCTGCCCAGCGATTGCTACGGCAGTGTGGAATCCATTTACGTGTACCCTTCCACCGTCCTGTCACCGGAAAGGAAAACCGGTTTCTTCGAAGTGCACACGGCCCCGGTGGACGGCCCGCAGGCCATTGACGGCGAAGCCCATTACCGCGGCCCGGTGATCCTCGTCTGGGATGCGGTGAAACAGGAGTCCCGGCACCCGGAACGCGGCCACAACGTGGTCTATCACGAATTCGCCCACAAGCTGGACATGCTCGACGGCAAGGCCGACGGCACCCCGCCGCTGACCACGCGCGAGGAATACCAGCGGTGGATCGATGTCTGTTCACAGGAGTACGAAACGCTGATCCGCAAGGTGGAAGAGGGTGATCCGGTTTTTATCGATGATTATGCCACCACCAACGAAGCCGAGTTTTTCGCCGTGGCGACCGAGCACTTCTTCTGCCAGCCCGGCCCGCTCAAGCACCACCATCCCGGCCTGTACCAGGTCCTCAAAGAATTCTACCGCCAGGACCCTGAACGGAAAATAGTGAACAGTCAACTTCTTTAGCCTGACCAACCTCCCTAACTCGGGAGATATGACCAAGGAGCTTGAGGCGGAATGGTGGTTTTTATAAAAAAGACTGAAAAGAAATTTAAGTCCTTTTCATCTCTATTTACAGTCTATGTTTGACAATTAGGGCTACCTGTAATAGATTCACTCTTTATTATTAAGGCCTTTAGGCGCTCCATGAATCATCTCTATTTTGGCGACAATCTAAAAGTTCTCAGAGAAAGCATTCAAGATGAATCTATAGACTTGATTTATCTTGACCCTCCATTCAATTCCAAAGCTAATTACAATATCCTATTTAAAAGTCCCAAAGGCCATGATTCGGATGCACAAATATCGGCATTTGATGACACTTGGCATTGGGGAGAACAAGCCGAAAGAGAATACAAAGAAATATTGCACCAAGGTAATACCAATGTAGCGGAAATGATGGAATCTTTGCGGCGATTCCTAGGCGAAAACGACATGATGGCCTATTTAACCATGATGGCTAATCGTCTTTTAGAATTACATCGAGTGCTGAAACCAACTGGAAGCATTTATCTTCATTGCGATCCCACAGCAAGTCATTACTTAAAGATTGTTTTAGATGGAGTATTTGGGGTTAGGAATTTTAAAAATGAAATAACATGGAAAAGAAAAACCGGTAGAGGAGAAACAAATTTAAAATCAAATAGGTTTGGAATAACTACAGACATTATTTTGTTTTACTCCAAAACAGATAAAAATCTATTTAATTCTCAATTCAATTCAAATGCTGCGGGATACCAAGAGTATATTGATAAATTTTTCAGGCATATAGATGAGAAAGGACGCCGATTCAGAATAGATAACCTTGCAAGTCCTTCTCCCCGCCCGAATTTAATTTATGAATATAAAGGTTACCCACCACCTGAAAAAGGTTGGGCAATAAGTAAAGATAAGATGGAGCAATGGGATAATGAAGGAAGGTTATATTTCCCGAAAAACAAAAGCGGAAGGATTCAGAGAAAAAGATATTTAGATGAATTAAAAGGAAAACCGGTCCAGAACCTTTGGGATGATATAGAGATGATAAGTTCACATTCAGCAGAACGACTAGGTTATCCTACCCAAAAACCTGTTTCTCTTCTTGAGCGAATTATTCAAGCCTCAAGTAATGAAGATGATACTGTTCTTGACCCATTTTGTGGCTGTGGAACTACTGTCCATGCCGCCCAAAAATTAAATCGGCAATGGGTAGGCATCGATATTACCCATCTTGCCATTTCTCTTATTGAGAAAAGATTGAATGATTCTTTTCCCGGCATTAAGTATGAGGTACATGGAACACCAAAAGATATAGGCGGAGCTAAAGATTTAGCAGAAAGAGACAAATATCAATTCCAGTGGTGGGCTTGCTCTTTGGTAAATGCCCAGCCTTATCAAGGAAAGAAAAAGGGTGCGGATGGTGGAATTGACGGGTTGATTTATTTTCTTGACGATAAAGGTAAGCATAAGAAAATAATTGTTTCGGTAAAGGGAGGAAGTAATGTTGGTGTTTCAATGATCAGAGATTTAAAGGCCGTCGTAGAAAGGGAAAAGGCCGAGATAGGATTGTTTGTGACTCTGGCAGACCCAACCCAACCGATGAACACGGAAGCCTTGAAGGCGGGCTATTACACTTCTCCAGCAACAAAAACCGATTTCAATAAAATCCAAATATTGACCATAGAAGGATTATTGAACGGAACGCAAAGGGCTGATTTTCCTTCTGAAAAATCCTTTGGTAGCCATACCTTTAAAAAAGCAAAAAAGGAAGAACAGCAAACTCAAGAACAACTCTCGTTCGAAGATACCTAATTCATTAAACCTATTTCAAAATAAAAGGCGTTAAGTCTCTTTTTCCCTATATAAGCATTTCCTTCCAAAAAGCCAACTCGGCCTTAAAATCTAAACATAGATTCTTCTCTCCACTCCGTTCAGCTCAGAATGACAATCCACGTCTCTCTGTCATCCTGAACGGAGTGAAGGATCTGTGTTTTATATTAGCTCCGGCGCTTCGCAGGTTATCTTCTAGTGCCGCGGTCTTGGCGGTTTTTGAGGCAGGGGGAATCTTTTTTGGGCTCGTCGGGCGGGCCTTGTTTGACGCAGGCGGTGAGGTCCGGCGGATCCTGGATGCGACTCTTAAACAAATTCCCTAATTATTACAACAGATTATGAATTATTGGGTGAATCCTGCCAAAAAAGTGTTTGACATTTATATTGAGAATGATTATCATTATCTTATTAAGGATTAGTGAGTAACCCGATGTTTTATCTCAGGAGAAGCAAAATGGTGGATCAATACAACGAAGCCAGCCAGTTACGGGTCCGGTTGGCCATTCTTGAATCCCAGCTCAAGGTCGCTAACAGGAAAGTCGAGCACCTGGAAAAAATCCATAAGGATGCCGGTTCGCCGACCAAACCCTCCCAGTCGAAGTAGGCCGGTTTTCGAGAGGGGTCAAGGCTCTTCTTGGCTAGAATTGAAAATCTAAACATAGATTCTTCTCTCCACTGCGTTCCGCTCAGAATGACAATCCACGTCTCTTTGTCATCCTGAACGAAGTGAAGGATCTGGGTTTTATTTTAAAAAATCAAGAGGAGGAATCCCCCCGGCCCCCTTTGGAGAAGGGGAGGAGAATTGAATCTCCCCCTCCTTTTAAAGGAGGGGATAGGGGTGGTTGATATCATTTCCTTATTTTTAAATCTAAACATAGATTCTTCTCTCCACTGCGTTCCGCTCAGAATGACAACCGACGTTTCTCTGGCATTCTGAGGAGGCAAAGCCGACGAAGAATCCAGGTTTTGTTTTTTAATCTACAAAAGCAGAAGGAAGAAGCCCCCCGGCCCCCTTTACAAGGAAAACTTTGCCAAAGTAACTAAAGGGTATTATAT
>JAOUPX010000080.1 GCA_029879645.1 Nitrospinota bacterium | reverse complement strand
GAAATGGAAGCAGGGGGACGGCGCCCACATAAGTATCCGAAAGTATATCGCCCCACTCATCGTACTCCAGGGCTTGCGCCACATTGCCGGAACCCGTATCAATGATCAAACGCGGCGATCCCAGATGGTCCGAAATAATACGGTACGTCACGCCATCCCGGATCAGGTAGTCGGGCACGTTGGCGCGGCTGGCATACACGAACCGCGTCTGCACCCAGATGGATGAGGTGGCGTCCCATGCTTCCTCATAGATCGGATTGAGGCCATCCTTGTACAGCCACTTCCGCCGGAGAAGCTCCGGAGCTGTTCATATTATAGCGCAGAGGAGGTCAATTCGGGCGAGTGGCAGGAAGGAAAATTATTTTCGCCGGAGTAGCGAAGCGGCGGGGATGATTCACAGGAGAGGGTACGGTGGGTCAGGGTCTTCCTTGCTCCCTGTTCCGTTCTCCGTGTTCCTTGGTTCTCAGAGGCCTCCTAATGGATGACCCCTTGTTTAGCTTTTTTACCAAAGACATCAGGTGCATGACGGCATTTGTGTGTTCTTCTTTTCATAATTTTAGAAAAGGAATGGATATTTAATTTACCAAGTTATTTTTAATACTTTTGAATAACTGCAGGGCCTTTGCTCGTTGCAAGGAATGGTCAACTATTGGTCTTGGATAGTCCTTCCCCATCATGCAAAGCGCTTTTTTCTGCTCCTCAATAGTTGCGCCATGAGGCCAATGTATACGTTTGTCCGTAAATTTTGCCAACTCAGGAACGTTATTTCTAATAAACTTACCTTTCGGATCAAATTTTTTGGATTGATTGACCGGGTTGAATATTCGAAAATAAGGTTGCGCATCACACCCGGTTGAAGCACACCATTGCCAACCCCCATTATTTGCTGCCAAATCATAATCTAAAAGATTTTCAGCAAAATATTGTTCACCTCGACGCCAATAAACAAGAAGATCCTTGGTTAAAAAAGAGGCCACCACCATACGCAGCCTATTATGCATCCATCCCGTTGCATTGAAATGCCGCATGGCTGCATCCACTAATGGATACCCTGTGCGTCCTTCTTTCCAAGCATTAAAATGCGCGTTACTACCTGGCCATTTGATTTGATCATATTGTGGCAGAAAGGTATGCTCCACAATATTAGGAAAACGGTCAAGGATCATCTGGTAGAAATCGCGCCATATCAGTTCCGACAACCAGGCCTTAGAGCCTTTGGATTTGAATTTGAACGCTTCTCTAACCAAACTACGAATTGAAATGGTGCCGAAACGCAGGTGTACCGAAAGGCCGGAAGTGCCTCCCTCTCCAGGCAGATCCCGAATCTTTTCATAATTATCGATATTTTTTAGAAATTTGGTCAAGCGTTTTTGTGCGGCGTCCTCCCCAGCCTCGAGCCAAATTTTGGCATTTTGAAATCCGATGTCATTGAGAGTCCTGCTTACCAGGGTTGCTTTTAAATATTTGATTGGTGTCAGTTTTTTTAAATTTGGCCGGAATATTCGGATGTCCTCTATGGCCAGCTTTTCGAGCCAAGCCCTTTTATAAGGGGTAAAAACACGGAAGGAATTGCCAGTTTTAGTTGCAATATCCAGTCCTTCGAACACCACTTGGTCTTTATAGCTGTGGAATGCTATCCCTTTCGATTGTAGGAGATCGGCTACAATTTTGTCTCGCTCCTTAGCGGAAGGTTCATAATCCCGGTTGCAGAACACGGCTTCTACGGATAGCCTTGTTGCCAATAACGGGATTTCTTCACACGGATCTCCGTATAAAGTAATTAGAGCCGAACCCTTATCGCGCAGCTTTTGATCCACCAATTGAAGGGATTTGTTTATGAAGGTCATACGCCGGTCATTTTTGTCCTTAAGTTTTTCTAGAATGGTGGTGTCATAAACAAAAACCACAGCAACCGATTGACTAACGCAGCAGGCTTCAAAAAGAGCTCGATGATCGGCCAACCGTAGATCACGGCGGATCCAGCATAGGCTAAGCTTGGGTTTCATGATTTGAAATATTCAGTGTTTTGTTATAAATTTTGAAAGCTAATGATAGTTATTACTCCACTAACTATCATTAAACTCATTGATGGCACCATTTTATAAAAAGGATTTTTTATCCTCAAATGGGTAATCTGGGCGGCAAGCATTAAACCCGCGATTCCTGATGAGCCAAGAATATTAATCTTTAAATCAACACTAAACAACATGAGGGAAAAGGATAACTTTAAAATTCCGACAAGGTCCCTTAGCCATGAAGGTAAACCGTAAACCTTAAACTCCTCAACAATATTTTGATAACGCACCACCCAGACGAAGAAGATGGAACCTGCCACCAGAGCTTTTAAGGCATAAGCAAAGCTTGTAGCCGCAATCATCATAAATTCTCCTTATTTGTAGCAATCTTACCAAAAAGCAAACAAGTCAATTTGCTTCTCGCCGGATCCAGTACGGTGTTTTTCTGCCAGACCATGAAAATAGTTTCATTTTTTCGCCGATATAAAATTTCCGATAAGCGGCTACAGTGTCTTCACATTTATATTTATCGGGCATGGCTTGGGCGAACTTGGTAAGCCCGATGTCTGTAATAGGGGGGTGAGGGAGTGAACGGATCAGATTCCATGATTCATGATTTGCCGCCTTGTTAAATCGGTACCTATATTCTGAATTTAGACAATTTGCCAAATCCCAGAGCCACTTCCAATTGGAAAGCGAGCTCCTGGCCCATATAGTACAAGGATGATTTTCATGGGTAGACTTGTAGCCTTTATCAACTCCGTTAACTCTCAGAGCGGTACTTAGCATTTGAGCTGACTCCAGAATCATTTTTACAACATGACGGTCGCAATGGTACTGGGCGCATTTTTGGAGGTCGTAATCCAGCACAAAAATATTCACAATAAAAATTACCTATGTAAAAACGATGTCTGATTTTGCTGCATCTGCTCATATAATTGATATGCCAAACGATTCGCGTGCTTAATTTCAAGAGAGGTTAATTGGGATTGAATCTGTTTCCCTTTTTCATCTGCTTTCTGTATTCCATTGGCTCCTGCCAACTTTAACCATACGTAAGACAATAAGAGATTTTTATCTCCACCTTTTCCCTCTGCATACCATTCTCCCAATCGGTATTGAGCATCCGGGTAGTCTTTTTCCGCAGCTTTTTTAAACCATGCCCCTGCCTTTTGATAATCCTGGGGCAATCCCATGCCTTTCAAATTCATTTCACCAATGAGATACTGGGCTCCCACGTCTCCCTGCTCAGCGCTGGCTTGAAACCAATAGGCGGCTTCAGTCAAACTTATCTCCGTCCCCTGTCCGTTTAAATACATAATCCCCAAAAAATACTGGGCATTGGCATGACCTTTCTCTGCCAGAGCTTTCCAATAAATCAAAGCCAATTTGAAATTCTTTTTTAAATAAGATTCATAAGCCTGCAAAAATATGTCTTTCTTGCCCTCTGCGGAAACTTGACTCATTAACCCAGATAGCAAAAGGAGGAATAAAACCACAAGGATTACCGGTAATTTCAATTGAGTTTTCATATGCAGCTCTAATTTGTTTTTAAATTACGAATATAATGAATCAGCTGCCAAATCTGGCTATCTTCCAGATTGCAGGCTTTTCCGGCAAAATCACAGTTCCTACCAATGCCCTTCTTAATGATTTCAGGCGATCCTCCCGTCAGCGGAACATCCCATTTTGCCTGGATTTAAGGGAACTGCAACCCGCTAGGAATGAAAGTGCGAAAGCAATCACAGGGATTTCAAATGTAGGATATTTATTATCAGTTAATCTCATAGAAACCGCACAGGCATTCAAAGTTAATAATTAGGATTATAAGCATTTAGAAAGCTACACAAATTTCTGAATAAAAAAATTGCAGTATTCTGAGGGACTAAATAAATCTTTTAAAATTAAGAGTTAAGCGCTCAGAATAACAATAAATTAGTACTTATTTTATTCAGTAAAACAAAACTAATGAGATCCTTCGATATTCATTTCAAGAGGAACCTTGTTCTCGCAGGGAACGCTTGGGTTAAGTCCACATTCATACATTCTCAATAATTCAGAATTAAGTATTTTTGGGTTTCCTCGAGCAAACCTTCTAGCTGAGTAAAGCGCCTTTAAAGCTTCTTTGTGATTTCCCAGATGGTGCAAACTCAGAGCATAATTAAAATGCAGTATTCCTTGGCTGGGATCTCGGAATTGCTCAGCCAGATTTAAGGCCTTTTTGAATTGGTCGCCTGCTTGTTTGAAATTACGCTGTTGGTACAAGTCAATGCCTTTATCATTCAGCTGGTCGATCTCAAAATCAAAACTTTTTGAGCCTTCCATTTTTGGAATTTCAAGCGGCACTTCCTGTTCGGCCAACACCACAATGGGGCTAAGCGAGAATAGAAAGGCTAATATGCAAACAAGATGATTACTAGACAATTTGTTTATCCAATAGCTATAAGTATATATCTGGTTTAATGCTTTGGGATCCATTGTTTCTTTTCCATGCAAACATAAAATATTTTCTGTTTTTGAATGAAGCGTTCTCCAGCGGCCTGGCTTCCCTCGTTTCTTCCAGCGTGTAAATCTGCGTATTTCTTACAAAAATCAAATTCTTTTAAAAATATTTCCTTGCCTTGTTGGTTTTGATCAACAAACGCATCATATTCGGTGCTTTGCTGACATGCGGATATGACAACAAGATAGGATAATATATAGGCCAGGCGTTTCATTTCTTTATAAGAGAGATTCCTTGGTTTTTATTTTCTATACTCAAGTTTGCTGCTCGTCATTCAGTTGTGTGTCCTTCCTAATAAGCCAGTAGGTAATACCCAATGCAAGAATGACCGAAGCCGTACCGAAAATGTAAATTGGCGTTATTTGCTTATAGTCAAATATGATCACTTTTCTAGCAATAGCCATCAGAGCTGTCGCGACAACCAGTTTTATATGGATGACATCTTTGCGAATATACAATGTGATGTTGATAAAAATCTCGATGGCAATGAGAACAGCCAGGAAACCTCCAAATGTAGAAACAATTGAGTTTATTTTATAATTTTTCAAGCCGGGAGATATTAAATTCTCGTAAATATTGCTCATGACATCTATTATTCCAAAGACAATCACAAGCACCATTAAGACCGCTAATATTTTGACTACTGATCGAATAGTGTGGTGAAGCGCTACGATAAGTTTATCTTCCTCATGCAATGATAATTCCTCATTCTTGATTCTTTTTGACCGTTCTTTGCGATAATGCTCCATTAGGGCATCGACTATACTTGCATGATTGGCCAGGAAGGATGTATTGAAATCCTTGTGATCTAAATTATGAATTCCTTCGATTAACTCAAAATTATCCTTGGTGATATTCTTAAACCCCATACTCCACTCCGAATATTGACGGTGCTTGATTTCTTTTTTAGCAACCATTCTGAAGTCCGTGTGTCGAGGGTCCTTTCGTATTTTGAGTAGCAAGTTATCAACGGATTTTTTGTCCCCCTCCAGTATTTGGATAAATGTACTGTTTCCATAAAGCAGCATTCCCGTTATTCCCAGTTCAATATTATTTTTACGGCTTTTGCTTAAAATATCATCCAAATCATGCTGGAGCATTGGTCGCGTTTCAGAACTAATATAGGTCACTTGAATCATTGTAATTAATTCCTCAGGTTTTTGATGATTCACATTTTATGTCTTTTCGATGAAGCTCTATGTGTTCGCTTAGAAATTTACCGACATGCTCCAAGTCAAACGGCCAGGCAAAATTAACATTTACATTGGGGAGTATTTTATTTAATTCAGATACTTCTTCAGGAATTTCAATTTCAGAGTGAGATCCACCTGGTGTAAACATAGTAGATATGACGGTAATATCAGCAAACCCTTCATTGATCAAAGATCCAACAGCTTCCTTGAGGGTAGGAGCACAAAATTCGTTGTAGGCAATTTCCAGTCGCGCCCCATTTAACCTTGATTGAAGGCTCTTAGCTACTGCCTCCAGACCAGCCTGATAAGGATCCGTTTCAGGCGTCCTTGGCCAATTCCGTATTACATAGTCAAGCTCAATTTCTTCATTAGACATAGGAAGACCGTTTTTCCTTCTTTGGGATTCCAAGCGCTTTAGCTTCGATATAAGCTCATCGGGGCAATCGCTGGGAAGTCCACCATGACCCACAAGAACAATTCCATATTTCAAATTTGACATAAGACACTCCAAGTAATTTAAAGTTATTTTCCGTAAGGGACTCTAGGGCTCAAATTTCTAAAGGCACCCCAAGATTTATCTTCATCAATCTCTACTTGAGATTGATCGCTAACAGTAGACTTTGTTTCGTCATTCCCATTTCCCATTGAAGTTTCTTCGTTAATCTGTCGATCTTGATTTGTATTTTCTGTATCAATAGGATTTGCAGAATTCTGACTATAAGGAACCTCCGGGCTCCAGCCTCTAAATGCACCCCAGGGCTTAACCTCTTCAATTACAGGCTCCCCTTTATTATTTTCCTTTATACTCGCAGTCTCTGCCCATGCATGATTAAAACAAATGCAATAAAGAAAAATTGGGATCCCTATGGATGCATACAAATAAGCGGGCTTTATCATTTTTATTATCATTATCCTTTTCATGGAGGTAACCCATACCAAATTTTATATAGGCAAAATTAGATTAAGATGCCGGACTTGTTAGCGAACGAATATACTGAATCAGTTGCCATACCTTTTCATCCGGGAGATGTTTGTATGAGGGCATGCCGGTTCCTTTGGAACCATTTTTAATAACCCAAAACAACTGTCCATCCGGAATTTCACCCATTGTGGCCTTACATGTGAAGTTCCTTGGCTTGGGATTCATATTTAAAGCCATGGCGCCATTGCCATCCCCTTGCATCCCGTGACATTGTTTGCAAGCTATCGGCTTGGCCTTTATATGCGAAAGAACTTTTCCCTTTTTGATGTGCCGTGGCTCCTGCCTCAGAGGACTCTCTTTACTTATATAGGAGGTGGGGGCTTTTTGAGTACGCCTATCCTGAGGACACTCTTTTGCCCAGACAGCATTTACAAATTGCACACAGATCATATAAATCAAAAAAACGCAGAAGCTGAGGATCCATCTAACTTGTTTTATTTTGAGCATCTTATTCTCCAAATGCCTGAGGCTTTACAATGCGGCGTTATGTGTTTTTTGTGAATAACGGAGATATTTGATTATCTCCTTTATTTCATCGTCAGTTACCTTGCCCCTCTGAGAGGGCATAGCACCAGAGGTTGAACCATTCAAAATTGTCCTCGCAATTTTTCCATTTGAAAAATTTTCAGAAGCATATTTCTCCTGAACCAATTTGGGAGCTTTATTGCCGCCCATGGCATCTGGCCCATGACAATTGGCGCAAACCCTGTGAAAGTGTTTCTGTCCCGCCTGGAATTGCTCAGGCACTGTTTTTCGAGGTTCAACGGCACAAGCTGCATTCAGCAAAACTAAAATATTAATGAGTGTAATTAGAACCATGTTTTTCATCTTCATATTCCGCTCATGTTGACTTGATCCATCAACACTTATAGTTGACCCTTTTCCCTTATAATTTCTTTTAACGCCTTGTACTCCTTATTATCAGGGTCATCCTTGATAGCTTCCTTGATTGATGACATCGCTCTTTTATATTTTTGCGCACCCATTTGAACCAGGGCATCCATGTAAAAAGAACGAGCCCTCATTGACGAATCAGTTTCCACATCGCGCGCGCAGCGGAAACCCAGGCCCACCCCATAAGAATTATTCATAGGATCGTTCCAGAATCGATGTGTAGTCGTTACGCTTTGAGCTGGCGCAAACCAGGACCCACCTCGAATCACTCTTTTTTTGCCCACCGCCAACCGGGTCTTGCCGGCTTCCTCCGCTCCCGAGTCTTCATCCATCCAGGGACCTTTTGGGTTTTTTGTTACGGTTGAGGTTTCATAATAATTTGGGTCGTACCAGTCCTGGACCCACTCAAATACATTGCCGGCCATGTTATAAACTCCGTAATAGCTCTTGCCTTCCGGATGCGCATTTACAGATACCGTGATATGTTTCTGTCCCGTTTTTCCCTTTGCAAAGTTGGCTTTACTGTAATCGAGCTCGTTTCCCCATGGATATTTCAAACCGGCAGGACCTCGCGCAGCCTTTTCCCATTCCGCTTCCGTGGGCAGGCGTTTATTGGCCCAGTGGCAATAAGTGTTGGCGTCATACCAGTTCACCCCCGTAACAGGTTGGTCCGGTCCATTTAATTGGTGGTGGTCCCAATAGGCTGGCGCCGGGTAGTCGGTGGCTTTTATAAACTCGGTATACTGGGCATTGGATACTTCATATTTGTCTATGTAATAAGCGCTGACATAAATCATTTTCTCAGGACTTTCATCCTTAAAAACACCGGATGGTTTGTCCGTTCCCCGCATAAATCCTCCTGGATTGATTAGGACCATATCTCTGGCGGAGGAAATTTCTTCACCTCGCGCATTAGAAGAGGAGATACAAAATAAAATTGTTAAGACAGCGGTTATTAGTGGTGCAGTAATAGATTTATATTTTAGTGACCTCATATGGCCTCCAGAAATGATATGTTAAAAATTACCTGATTGACTTCGCGCAACGAAAACCGATTCCATCGGTTTTAAGAGCGAACCCCCCCTTGCCCCTTGCTGCCGGGCGCACATCAGCTTTGAAGCTATGCCACGATCCACCTTTGATGACCTTTAATATTCCGTTCGCAGGGCCCTTTGGATTTTTCACCGGGGCATTACTGTAATAATCAGGCGCATACCAGTCACTTACCCATTCGCGGACATTTCCTGCCATATCATAGATTCCAAAAGGTGAAGATGTCTCAGATTTGGAACCAACAGGCCAAAGGGTGTTAACTCCATTCCAATTTTTTTCGAAATTTATTTGCGTTGTGCGGGGAGACTGCATTCCCCAGGGGTAAATGAAACCCTGTAAACCCCGGGCGGCTTTTTCCCATTCCGCTTCCGTTGGCAGGCGCTTCCCAGCCCATCGGCAGTAATCCACCGCGTCGTACCAGGTCACCTGAACAACTGGCAGTAACTGGACCCCAGATTCTTCCGAGAGTAATAATTCACTGTAGGGATTGGGAGGCTCTTTTCTGCCAGTGGCATGAATGAAATTCAGATAATTTTTGTTTGATATTTCATAAACATCAATTGCATAACTATCGAGATATACCTTCCGCTGAGGATATTCATCATCCCGTCCTTTCCCCTTTTCACTTCCCATTAAAAACTCACCTGCCGGAATGGTGACCATTTTGACCGGATCCATGGGCAATGATCCCAGGGCATTGGCACGAATTTCCTTCGCAAAGAAGAACCCAATTAAAGTCAGGCAAATTAAAAAAATGATAGATATATACTTTGCTGGAAATTTCATTTCTTAGGCTCCTGACTTTTATTTATAACTTGATGGGCAATATCTATAATTTGTTTGAACAACTGATTTACACGCTCCTTGTTGCCTTTTTGTTCAGCATCATAAGCCTCAGCAAGTAAAGCTCTGCTTTTGTGCAAGTTCATTTCCAATTCTGTTTGAACCATCGGGGAAGGCAATGTTCCGCTTAATGCAGCATGATGATAGGTATCCCATGCCTTTTCCACGGCCAGTCGTGCCGAAGTAGTCTGCGGAAACAGTTTTTCGGCAGAAAGCTCATTACCGTAGCTGACCTCTAATCCAAATCCGCCGGAAATTAGGACCCATCCCATAAAGACGGATATAAAAATTTTCTTTACGTGAATGAAGATGTTCATTTTGCAACCTCCTGTATCCTTGAACAATCCGGTTGGATGAGGAAAGAGTGTTCCTCCTCCTTCCTCATCCATACCCGCATAAAACAGCCAGTTACCGTACCTGTTTCTGAATCATTTTTTTCAATTCAAGGTATTCCGGGTTATTCGCATCCAAGCTCAGGGCATTTTCAATGGACTTCATAGCCTGAGGATATTTTTCCGCCCCCATCTCGATTAAGGCATTCATATAGTAAGTACGCCCTTCAAGTTCGGAATTATTTTCTACCGAGCGAGCGCAACGAAATCCCAACCCCACTCCATAGCTGTTGTTCATGGGATCATTCCAAAAGCGATGAGTGGTTGTAATAGTTTCTGCAGGGGCATACCAGGACCCCCCACGGATAACCCTTTTCTTTCCGACTGCAATTCGGTCCAAGTAAGTACCCGTAGCGCTTAGAAAAGCTCCTTCTTTGGGACCCGTTGGGTTTAAGCTATGCCTCGAAGCCTGGTAATAGTGAGGGTCATACCAGTCTTGAACCCACTCGAATACGTTCCCAGCCATGTTGTAAACTCCGTAAGCACTTTTTCCTTGTGAGTAAGAGTCCACATCGGCGGTGAATTCTTTATTGCGGCCGAAGTTCGCATAATTTTCATTTAATTCATTTCCCCAGGGATATTTATAACCATCGGGTCCCCGTGCGGCTTTTTCCCATTCCGCCTCGGTGGGAAGACGTTTGTTCGCCCAACTGCAGTAGGCATTGGCGTCATGCCAGTTCACACCGCTGACCGGTTGTTTGGGTTGATTACGGTTGTGATCATCCCAATAAGCAGGTGCAGGATGGCCGGTCGCTTTAATAAACTGCTCATACTGTTTGTTGGAAACTTCATACTTGTCGATAACAAATGTATCCAAATTAACAGTGTGGGAGGGACCTTCATCATGAAAGGCTTCCCTGGATACGGCGTATTTGAGTTGTTGGCGTTTGGACATATTTTTGGTTTTCGGGTCAACTTCTTTGTCTATCCCCATCAGGAAGGGTCCACCGGGAACAATAACCATGTCCTCTGGAACCTGTGTTTCGGCCCAGGAATTGGGGGCAACCAGCAACGCCATTACGGCCAAGGCTGCGCCCAGTGATTTGATGCTTTTTCGGGTATTCATAAAAATTCTCCTAAAATGCCGTTAAGGTTTGTTTAATGTTCGTACACAGTATTAGCAAATGTGTTTAATGTTTGTCAATTGTTTTTTTTCAAAAAGTTTTGACAAACATTAAACACTACTGCTATATTTAGATCATGAAAACGTACCGGATCAATCAAGTTGCGAAAATGACAGGGCTTTCAAAGGAGAATCTGCGTGTGTGGGAAAAACGTTACCGCCTGGTTTCTCCACAAAGAGGAACCAACCGCTATCGTCTTTATACGGAAGAAGACATCCAACTATTGAATTACTTGGTTCGTGAAACGAATCAGGGGCAATCGATAGGAGAGCTGGCGGCCCTTGGCCGGGATGAAATTTTAAATCGAATGATCAGTGAGGAAGCCCGCGAACCCATAACGGAGGTTCGTGAGCATGACCCCCTGATTCGGGAACTGGAAACTTTTATTTTGGCAATGGATCGAGGCGCTTTTGAAAAGCGATTAAATGAAATAATAGCGCTTCTGCCTTTCGAAAATGTTTTTCAAAGAGTTCTGGTGCCATTACAGATTCGTATTGGAGAGCTGTGGTTTGAGGAAAAAGTAGGTGTTGCAGTGGAGCATTATGTGACCACCCAGGTTAAACAGAAACTGTTTGCCGCCATGAATATGATGACAACCCAAAAGGGCCCCAAGATAATAATTGCATGCCCGCCCTGGGAGCTTCATGAGATAGGCGCGCAAATGGTGGCCTATTATTGTTCTTCATTGGGATGTCAGACTATTTTATTAGGCGCAAATCTTCCATTAGAAGATTTAATTCATTTTTGCATCAACACCAATCCAGAGGGACTTGCCTTATCTTTTACTTCCCCTGTAGGGGAAAACAGGGGGAAAATATTTTTTGCTGAAATTTTGAAAAACATACCATCATACTGTTCCGTTTGGGTCGGTGGACAGGGGATTTCAGAATCAGACAAGTATATAGAAGGTAAAAATATAAAAATCTTAAAAGCCCTATCCGACTTAAATCCCTTGATAAATAAATTGATTTTTTCCAAATAATATTGCGATCTTTTATTAAAATCTGCTTTCAACATAACAGGTGAAGCGTCATTTCGGGCATGACAAGCATGGGCCCAGGGGCTCTGGCCTGAGGTGATGCGGCTCTATCTGCGTATTCTGTTATTGATTGATGAGATGGATGAGACTGCTGACGGCCCACAGTGCGACCAGGGCCCAGAAGCCGGACACGGCGGTTTTGAAAAAAACGCTTTCCCAGAATTTACTGAACCGGGAGGCTATGAACGCCAGCGCGAATAGAATGAATAACCCGAAGGTGATCAGGTAATAGGGGATATTCCATCCGAACAGCGACACGGTGTCTCTCTATTTGCCACAGCACTTTTTATATTTTTTGCCACTGCCGCACGGACAGGGATCGTTGCGGCCCACTTTGGGCCCTTCCCGCTTCACCGGGGTCTGCGGCTCGTCATGAACTTTGCGGTGAATGGTGGACTGTTTTTCGCTGTAGGTCCAGCGGCCATTTTCTTTATAAAATTTCGAGGTTTCGCGGAGGGCGTGCTCTTCGCCCTCTTCCCGGTAAAAGGCGACAAAGCTGACCTTCCCTTCCTGATCCTGCAATCCGCCCTGGCTGGAATCAAAGACTTCCAGTTTCAACCACTCAACCCCCTTGCCCCATTTTTCAAAATCCTGGCGGCTTTTATCCGATCGCTCGCTGGCGCATGTTGTTTGAATCAGATAATCCCAGTTGCGCAGGGTGTAGGCGGTGTACCGCGACCGCATGAGATCTTCCGCGGTGTCGGCGTAACCGGTGCCGCGTATCAGGGGACCGCAACAGTCGGAATAGGGAGACTGCAGGCCGCATGGACAATCTTTCATTTAACGTTTCCTGGTAAAATTTTTAAAGTGCGAATAGGGTATCGGCGCCCGCGCCGGACACTCTGGGAAGACGGCAGGATTCGGCGTCCTTATCTACTCAGGAAGTATACCTTTAAGAAAATGCTTCGGGGAGAGAAAAGAATCGCGGGCAACAACTCAATTGTAAAAAATGCTGACCGCTTCTTCGACCTGATCTCGAACGTAATCCTGGATATCGGTGAGAAAAGAGCGGTTCAGCCCGACTCTCTGGATGGCTCCGGGATCGAGTTCGGGAATGGAGGGTTCGCCGCCGGTTCCCAGGTTCATTTCATAGGCGATGATATCCGCCAGATGAATGATGGCCGCCTTCAGAGGATACTCTTCCGCTTTTGAGGGGTGATGGTGAAACTGGACCGCTTCGATGAGGCTTTTGGGAAGCCCCCATTTCGTAAAAATGATAGCGGCGACCTGGGCATGGTTGAATCCCAACACATCCTCCTCGGCAACGCTGAGTGGAACACCTTCGGAACGACAGCGGTCCAGGATTCCCCGGGCCTTATCCGGCACTTCCTTGTAAATGATCAAACTCCCGACATCGTGCAGCATCCCGGCAATGTAATACGGCTCCAGATGCCGTTCGTCCATGTTTTGGGCGATGGTGCGGGCGGCCAGACCGCAGGCGATGCTGTGCATCCAGAAGGACTGCATGTTGACCAGGTCCTTGGCGATTCCCCTGAACTGGTTGACCATGACGGTGGCCAGGGCCAGCTCCGTCACCTGATCGATCCCGACAATACTCAGGGCGTGGGTGATGGTTTCCACATGGGAATCCAGACCATAAAACGGACTGTTGGCGATACGGAGTAAACGGGCGGCGAGGTTGGGATCGGCGCTGATGATATCGCTGAAATCGCCAAAGGAAACATCCGGGTCCTGCATGGCTTTGTGAAGTTTGTGGTAAATCGGAGGCGGCGAGCCGATCCAATCCCCCACCACTTCGCTTAAGACGAGGCTTGATTTTTTCATAACTCCAGCAGCTCCAATCCGCGAACAACCAACAGGAACCAACCCAAAGTAACACAGATACTTCATAGTAAAATACAACCGGAAATAATAAAATCCATTTCAGGTGAAATTTTACTCAATTCCAAAAAAATTCCCTATAAACTCCCCTGATTGGGTTAGGACGATTACAGGATAGCAGACAAAATGGTCAAAGAATAAACAATTCACATTTTTCATCAAATAAATCAAAACGTTTGATATACGTCATATTATAGCCAAGCTATACCTATAATATTTTCTGGACTCCGAATCAAACAAAACTATAAACAATTTTTTTACTTGAACAGGGCCTCTTTGCAATCGAAGAGTTGCCAGGACTCAAAATTTACGCTGCCGTTTCCTCAAGGCTGGGTCCTGTGGCGCAGGTAGATCGCCACCATTAATATCAAAAGAGTCACCACCCAGAACAGGATGTAGGTGGTCAAGGATTGCCGGGCCTTCTGTTTCTCCAGCCCGGTTCGGGGCTTGATTCCCTTGGCAAGAAACGTCACTTTCGCCGACAGGTTGACGGACACGACATTCACCGCCAGCAACAACCCGGCCCCCATGGCCAATTTGATTTTTCCAGCGCCCAGCATCAGGCCCATCGTTGCAGTCGGGGGAAGCAAAGCCACCGCCACCATCACCCCCACCAGCACACTGGGCAGTCCAGTGGACAACGATAAAACGGCGGCCGCACCGGAAGCCAGCGCCAGCGCGACCGAATCCAACCCGACATCCGTCCGCGCCAGCAGTTCCTGACTGTCGAAATTAAGGTGCCACAGTTTTCCAACGAGAATGGAAAGCGTCAACGCCACGACAAAACCCACTGCCCCGGTTTTCAGCGATTTCCAGATCAACTTCGAATCTCCCAGGGCCGTGGCCAGAGCGAGGGCGATATTGGGTCCCAACAAGGGGGCGATCACCATGGCGCCGATCACCACAGCCACATTGTCTTCCAGCAGACCAATGGAGACCACGATGGTCGATAAAACCACGAGGATCAAATAGGTGCTGTTGAGCCGCGCGTTTTTTTCAATATTGTTATAAAGCTCCTCCCGCGTGGTGACGCCGGATTTTTCAATTTTGGAATTGGAGTCGCCATTGTTTTCGGCCCTCGGTAATACTGCTTCGGCACCCAGGACCACTATTTTGGCCGTTGGACTGTTACCCACGGCACCTTGAAGCGCATCCAACATTTCCTGCCTTTTGCCATCGCCAAGAATCAGACGAATCATGCGGCGACCGTCTTCCCCTTTTGGGCCAAGC
The DNA here is from genome assembly GCA_029879645.1 of Nitrospinota bacterium. Classification (GTDB taxonomy): domain Bacteria; phylum Nitrospinota; class Nitrospinia; order Nitrospinales; family Nitrospinaceae; genus SZUA-226. The sequence continues at coordinate 159 of JAOUPX010000080.1, read as the reverse complement.
CAGCAGTCGCGGACTTCATGCTGGTCCGCGATGGTGGTGATGATGTCCTGGTAACTGACATCGGCGATGACTTCGATGATTTTCATAGGAAAAGGAAAGAGTCAAAAAGTGGGAAACAGAATTCGGGGCAAAGCCAAAAACGAAATCCCTGCAATCCCC
>JAOUPX010000079.1 GCA_029879645.1 Nitrospinota bacterium | reverse complement strand
CGGGTTTCTGGTTCCCATCACCGGGGACATCATGCGCATGCCCGGCCTCCCCAAGACCCCTCAAGCGGAACATATCGACGTAGTCGACGGCATCATCACCGGCGTGAAATAAACCTGTTTTATTAACTCCTACTCGTAATACGACGCACCGCAATTGGGCATCTCGTAAATTTCAACTTTTTTAATGCGGACGCCATCGCCGTTGAGATCGGCGCTGAGTTTTTGAAACAACCAGCGAGCGATGTTCTCCGCGGAGGGGTTTTCTTTATCGAAGGGTGGGATTTCGTTGAGGTTCTTATAGTCGAGAAGAGACAGGATGGATTGAACTTTTTCCTTGAGCTTGACAAAATCGATACCAACGCCGATCGAATCGAGCTCTTTCGCTTCGGCGGTTACGGAGGCGGTCCAGTTATGGCCGTGCAGGTTTTCAAACTGGCCGTCATAGCCTTTCAACCGGTGCGCCGCAGAAAATTGTGTCGTCACATAAACTTCATACATTTTTTCGACAACCCCAAAAGAATTTAGACAGGATAACAGGATAAAACAAAGATTATATACAAATTATTTAACGTCTTCAAAGCTCTTAACTTTGCGCTTAACTTCTACCTTTTCGTCCCCAAAATTAAGCAAAAGACCTAAGGGCTTTCTTGTAGCAACCAAATAATTCACCAACTGGACCTCGTGGATTTTATTTATTTTCTGAACCGCTTTCAATTCCAGAATAATCAAATCATTAACTATAATATCAGCTATAAACTCACCGACGACCATATCACTATAATATACTTTAATAGGTTGTTGTGCTTCAGCATCCAGATTAAGATTTTTCAATTCAATCATCATGCATTTTTCATAAACGCTTTCCAAAAAACCTGATCCCATTATTTTCTCAGTTATTTCTTTATATTCCATAACCTTGAGAACCCGCCTTTAATGGTCAAATATCCTTATTTTATCCTGTTATCCTGTCAAAAAAGGTTTCGAGGCCGTAGTTATCCCATTTAATTATTTGCCTAAAACTGAGTTAATGCTGTCATAGGCCGCAGTCATCATGGCTTCGATTTGGTCCGGTTCGATGATGAGCGGTGGAATAAAATAAACCACGTTCCCCAGGGGACGCAGATACACTTCGCGCTTCAGGCCTTCAAGAAAAATTTGATATCCAACTCTCTTTTCAACCGGGAATGGCACAAGCGTTTCCTGGTTTTGGACCAGTTCCACTGCCGCGATCATTCCCGTTTGTCGAAACTCCCCACACCAGGGCAGGTCGCGCAGAACTTCGCCTTGCGCATTCATGGCTTTTATTTTAGGTTTCAGCCCGTCTATAAATCCAGGTTCGGTCAACAGGCGCATAGTTTCATTGGCGGCGGCGCAGGCCAGCGGATTGGCCGAATAACTATGGCTGTGGATAAACAGTTTGAAGGAATCGTAATCGCCGTAAAAAGCCTGATAAATTTTTTCAGTGGTCAACGTCGCGGCCAACGGCAGATAACCGGACGTGATCCCCTTGGATAAACATAAAAAGTCCGGGTTCAACCCGTGGTGCTCTGAGACAAACAACGATCCGGTCCGTCCGAAGCCCACAGCCACCTCATCATAAATAACATGGACACCCTGCGCCTTGCAGGCGTCTTCCAGTTTTCTCAGGTAGATCGGGGGATACATGTTCATTCCCGCCGCACCCTGCACCAGAGGTTCGAGGATCACCCCGGCAACAGAGGCATGGTCCTTTTCCAAGGCTTGCGCCATCGGCTCAAAACACTCGGCCTGACAGGATTCGCGTTTCAAACCGAACGGACATCGAAGGCAATCCGGGCCCTGCACTTCCAGGTTTTGCGGGAGCACCCGCTCAAATTTATCGCGGAACAAACTCATCCCGCACACCGAAAGCGCTCCCAGGGTTTCCCCATGATAGCCACCCTTTAAATAGACGAATTTGGTTTTGTCGGGCTTGCCGGTCTGCAACCAGTATTGCAAACTCATTTTGAGCGCCACTTCTACTGAAGTAGAGCCGTTATCTGAATAAAATACCTTCTCAAGCCCGGGCGAAGTGTGTTGAACCAGTTTTTCAGCCAAGTCGATGGCGGGCTGGTGGGTCACTCCGGCAAACATGACGTGCGCCATTTGGTCGAGTTGATCCTTAATGGCTTGATTAAGACCTGGGTGGTTATGCCCGAACAAATTGACCCACCAGGAGGAAATCACATCCATGTACCGCCGGCCCTCCCGGTCATACAAATAAATGCCTTCGGCCCGATTGATCAGAAGCGGAGGAACGGTTTCATGGTCCTTCATTTGCGTGCAGGGATGCCACACGTGATGAAAATCCCGAATCAGATCCTCGTCCTGCATCGACTTCATCAATACCTGAGGTGAATTTTCCATTAGTATCCAGCGCTTGGAATAAAGATTAGAGATCGTAACGGTCGGGAGAAAACTCTGTAATCGGATTCTTCAAGGTTCCCAACAGGCAGGCGGCCATGTAATCGGCCTGATGAGGAGTCTGCAAAATACCGTTGCGAAAATGACCGGTAGAATAAAAAAGATTTTCATACCTTCCGCTGGCGCCCATGATGGGCATCAAATCTTCCGCCGCAGGACGGAGACCGGTCCACGACTCGATCAAGGGAGCCTCTTTCAGGCAGGGCAGAATTTTCGCGGCGCGATCGACCAGCCCCTGAATCACGTCTGCCTCGACCATCTCGTTGAACCCCCGGTCCTCCATCGTGGATCCCACCACAAAACCATTACCTTCCCGCCAGGGTGCTATATAGGTATTCATGCCGTGAATGGTATAGTCCAAACGTCCGTCCTCCACTGCAACGCGACACATTTGACCTTTAATGGGCCTGAGAGGCATGGACACTTCCAGGACTTTACCGATCTGCTGAGACCAACTCCCCGCCGCCACCACGAATTGTTTGCCGAGAATTTCGCCGGCATCGGTCACCGCCGCCTGAATTCGATTGGAGTAACGATGGAACCCTGTCACATGTTGATTAATAATTTGAACACCTCGATAAACCGAACCGGTCGCCAGAGCATCATGCATCTGCCGGTTGTTGACCTGCCCTTCTCCCACCCAGATCACCTCACCGCATTCGGGGGCCAAATAAGGAGCCCGTTCCCGGGCCTGCTCCACCGTCCAGACCTCATGGGGAATGCTCTCTTCCCTGAAAAAGCGGAGCCGTTCCTCCCACTGCTCGCCAACTGAACTGGCAGGCATAATGGACCCCATCATGGAGAAATGAATCGGTCGCTCGCTGACCGATACCAGGTCTTGGATAAATCCCGGATATTTATCAAGGGATTCGCGGCAAAACTGGAAAAAACGGTCGCTTTCCCGGCATTCACCAAAAGGAGCCAGCATGCCTGCCGCGGCACGGGAGGCCATGAGCGAATTCATTGGGTCTCCCAATACGGCAACCCTCAGCGATGGCTCAATCCCCTTTAATGTATAGGCAATGCTGAGGCCTATCACTCCAGCCCCTGCGACCACCACGTCAAATGCTTTAGATGCCATACAACAACCTCCTGCTCGATTCCCCGCATTGTACCAAAATTCTAAAACAGCTCCACACAAAGGGTTCTACGCCATTATAAATAATGGCAGAAAACCTCGACAGAACTTGATCCGGGAGCAAGGGATATGCTATTTTGATCCATCTCTAAAAAACCGTGGTTGTGTTGAATGGTTACAACCCATTTCATATGGACACATCTAACTAACTATATTATTTGAACTTAAGGGATTATTATGACAGAGCCAGGTACCCCGGAAACTCCAAGCAATAGCGGACAGGAAACGGTTCAAAGGGCCAGTGACCGAATCGAGCCGATTCTCGCCCATCTCAAAATAGTGGAAACAGAGATCGATATGGAGAGAATCCGTACCCATTTTGATCAACTGTGGGAGTTTGAAAAGGGTGACGAACAGGAACCGGAAGAACAATACCTGACTACCGTTGCATTATTCATCTACACGACCCATTCAACGCTGGAAGATTACAATATTAATGTCAAGCGGACGCGGGAATACGTTACCGAGGCTTTTCGCGGATGGATAAAGCCGGAACTCGATAAAATGACGTCCGCGGAGAAGGCGTCGGACAATCCGTTCAAAACTTTCGTCGACCAAAACCTTCCCAGGGTGGATGATATTTACAGCTGGAGACATTTTCAGTTAGACCACAAAAAAAATGACGAAAGCGGATGGACCTTTAAAATGAAATCGTGCTGGTTTGCAACCTTCTTCATTCGGCTGGGACGCACCGACCTTATCCAGACCGCTTGCAGTTTCGATTCGATCCCCGCAGAGGAACGGCAGGACTATGTGGATCTGAAATTGACCAACACCTTTTCCAAACTGGGATCTTTCTGCGAATTTAAATATACGCCTAAGAAAGGCTGAAGGGAAATTACCCGCAGGAAGTGTTACTTCACTTTGTCTTTGTAGATCACCTGGAATTCAGCGACCGCTTTTCGGACTCCACGAGTCATGGAACGAACGGATAACGTAGCTCCGGTGATGTTATTGATATTGTCAAAAGGGTCACTGGCACCTCGCCCGAAAAACTGGCTCATAAAGGATTCGAACCGCACCTCCCATCCGTGCGGCTCCCGGTAAACCATTATTTCCACATCCTTCACCGTCCCATCGGTATTAAGAACAACCATGAACGTGATAGGATAGGACCGTCCTATTTCGTTACCGATGACCATGGCTCCCACAGTTTTGCCTGTATCGTCCAACCCAAAATAATGAGTTACCCGACTCTCCTTGTATTCGATCTGCTCGCCGAGGATTTTCTGGATTGCGGCTTTCTGCGTATCGGTCAACCATACCTTTTTCTTTTTGACTTTTTTGACACCGGGAAACGCCAGTTGAAGGGCCTCCTTTTTGGTCAGGAACATCTGCTCGACGTACTCTTCTTCCGCCCCTACGGTAAAAGCCAAAAAGCTTATCAGAAGCCCGGTTACGATAACTGTCCGGAAAGCGAAAGAAACCCGTGACCACAGGCCGTCGGGTTTCTTCCCATTTTGGGCATTTGTATTTCCTAAAGATAAAGCCAAATCAATAATACCTTTCTATTCCACCTTATCCAGAAAAATGACCTGGTAAGCGGCGGCGATCTTTTGTACCCCCGCCGTGATGGTGCGTACCGAAATGGTCGCGCCGGTGATGCCGCTGATCGAACGATAATCAGAATCGGCCTTCATCCCGAAGAACTGTTTCAGCCAGGACTCATACTGGACCCCCCAGTTGCGCGCACCTTCATAATTTAATACTTCGACATCCTTGACGGTGCCGTCGGCATTCATCACCACCATGTAACTGATACTCCAGGACCGGTTGGTGACCCTCTCCACCACAGCGTATCCCATGTTTTGCCCGCCTTTTATCCCGCTATAAAAGCTCATTGTTTTGTCACGCACCACCTGGGTGGACAATTTACCGATGGCCGCCCGCTGGGGAGTGGTCAACCGAATGCGTTTTTTGACGATTTTATCCGCGCCGGAGAAAGCCATCTTCACCGCTTCTTCTTTGGAAGAAACGTCCAGGGCGGAGGCGTTGCCTGACATCAGACCCAGCACCAGGGCGGCTACCCAGAGCCCCTTCCAGAAATACCGGACTGTTTGTTTAATAGTTTCAGTTTTCATTGCCTGCCTCATATTTGTAAAGTTCATTATACGTTAAATAAAATTATATTTGGAATAGTCCTTTTTGCTATTTCTGCAATACTGAAAAAGAACCTGCCTCCATCAATTGGATTAAAAGAACATATAAGCCATGCCAAAATTGACCTGGTCCGTCGATGTCCCATTTTGAAAACGCTGATGTGTATAATCCATCTTTAATGACACATTGGTCGTTGAAGGAAACCAGGTGATTCCGGCGGTGTAGACATCCGTTTCTCCGCCGGAACCGGTGTTCGGCGCAAACCCCGCAGGCATTTCATTCTGGGTATCAATGAACTCATACATGAAATGAGTGACCACATCATGAGACGTGCTTTTGCCCAGCAGTTGCGGCCAGTGAATTCCCGCCTGAATATTCCACCCCAGAATGTTGGAGGCTATATTTCCTGAAGCATTTCCTTGAGCTATAGCAAAACTATTTAATTCAGCGGCGTTGTTGATGTGAACATTAGCAATACTGGCATTCATATCTAACCATTTATAACGATATTTGATATCACCTTCTATAATCGTGGTTCGTCCATTTTGCGGAATCAGCCCCTGGGTGGTATTACCGGTATAAAATGAACCTGCCAACTGCAATCCCGGAAACAAATTTGAAAATTCGACACGGCCGGTCAGGGCATAATCGGATGCAACCAGTTCATCAGGAAATGCCCGGCCACTGCGAACACCACTGGAACCTTTGAACTGACCACAATCACCCCCACCGCCATGGGCGGAATCACATGGGTTTGTTTGAATTGACCGCAGGGAATTGACCAGGTAAACACGGTAGTTCATGCCGCCCAGGAAATTACCGAAGGTACCGAAAAAGCCGCCGCCGGTACCATTCCATGAAGTGGGAACCACCCGGTTGTGAAATACGGGTCGCTCCACCGTCCAGAACAGGACCGGTTCGTGAAATTCGTTGAGGAAACCGACCGGAATCAACACCGTCCCCGCCCGTGCATTGAATTTTGGATCGAGCAGGAAATCGAGGTACGCCATTTCAAATTCCAGCGCCTGCGCCGCGTGTTCGTAATCAATTTCCGCGTTCAGGAAGATCCAATCGTTGAACCGTGCGTTGACGCCTAACACAAATCGGTGGGCGTCGAACACATTATCCCGGTTATCGGTGGGGAGATTGAAATGAGTCTCGCCGTAACCGGTCACGTTGACGTTTTTGCGGAGCGTCCCAAATAAATCGCGCATGTCGTCGATTTCTGTCGCCAGCCGGTCGATTTCTTCCTGTAAATCCGCGACACTCCCGCTACTGTCTTCTTCAATGATCAGAATATCGTCACCGCCAGAATCCTCCTCAATGATCAATATGTCCGTCTCCTGCTTCTTGGATACTGGCGCCTGTTGCGCTAACGCCGTTGAACACAGCATCGAACCGACCAAGACACAGACCCCTGCCAAGGATAAAATTTGTTTCATTGCTTCCTCCAAAATCGCATATTTATTTTCAATAATTTGATCTTTGCTTTTCAAAGATTTTGATACTCATTCTCAAAATATAAAGTGAGCCAAAATTACCCTAAATGAGAATGAATGTCAATTTTATTTATAAGAGCGGGAAAAATGCAGAATAACTGACTGTTTATAAATCATTTATACAGCCCACTTTCGTTATTTGGAGAGATATTCCGGGAGGCCGTTAAGCAGGGTTTTTACTCAAAAAGCTGTTTTACCTTCGATGCGGGTGAGGACCTCGTGGCCGTCATCGGTAACCAGAATGGTGTGTTCGTACTGAGCGGACAGGTTCCCATCCTGGGTCACTGCGGTCCAGTTGTCTTCCAGGATTCTCAGGTCGGGCTTGCCCAGGTTGATCATCGGCTCGATGGTGAAAGTCATCCCCTTCTCCAGCACCATGCCCTTGCCAAAATTACCGAAATGCAGGACCTGCGGGTCCTCGTGAAATTTGCGGCCAATGCCATGTCCGCAGAACTCGCGCACCACGGAATAGCCTTTCGGCTCGACATACTGCTGGATGGTGGCTCCGATGTCCCCCAGCCGTGCACCCGGCCGGACCACGGCAATAGCCTTATGAAGCGCTTCCATGGTGACATCCGCCAGTTTCTTGGCTTTTTTCCGCGGCGATCCGACGAAAAAGGTCTGATTGGTATCCCCGTGAAATTCATCGACGATGGTCGTTATATCCAGGTTCACCATATCTCCGTTTTTCAACTTGCGGTCCGAGGGAATTCCATGGCAAATCTCGTCGTTCACTGACGTGCAGATACTTTTCGGGAATCCCCGATAATTCAGGGGCGCCGGGATGGCTCCGTTCTCGATGATAAAATCGTGACACCGATCATTCAGCTCATTAGTCGTCACACCCGGCTTGATATACGGGGCTATCATTAATAAAACTTCCGCCGCCAGCCGACCCGAGCGGCGCATGGCTTCTATTTCCCCGTCTTTTTTAATGGTTACCATGGGTATACCCGAATTCCTTTAAGTAGCGTGAATTTTCCCGCCAGCGTTCTTTAACCTTCACGAAATTGTTTAGATACACTTTACTGCCCAAACGTTTCTCAATTTCTATCCGCGCCTGACTTCCGACCTTCTTCAGCAGGGCACCCTTCTCGCCGATAATGATTTTCTTTTGCGAAGCCTTTTCAACGTAAATGGCGGCATCGATGACGATTACCCCCTTCTGCCCCTCGCGCATGCTCTCCACCATTACCGCCACGGCATAGGGCACTTCCAGATGAGTGAGCCGGATAATCTTCTCCCGGATAATCTCCGCCACCAGAAACTCCTCCGGGCAGTCGGTGATCATGTCCTCTGGAAAATATTGGGGTCCCTCGGGCAAATGCTTCAGCAATAGCTCTTTCAGTATATCCAGCCCGTCTTCCTTCAATGCGGAGATGGGGATGATGTCGGTAAACGCGGCGCGGCCTTTGAGTTCATTGATCAATTGCAACAACTCCGGCTTGGGAATCAGGTCGATCTTGTTGATCACCAGAAAAATCGGAGTTTTCACCTCTTTCAGCGAATCCAGCACAAACTCGTCCTCCGGCCGGAACTTCTGCTTCGCATCGATCATGAACAGAATAACGTCGACATCCCCGTAGGTGCTCATCGAGGCCTGCACCATCGCCTGGTTGAGTTTGCTGGTGGACTGGTGAATGCCGGGCGTATCCAATAGGATGATCTGACCACCGGGAAGATGGCAGATTCCTGTGATCTTATTGCGGGTGGTCTGGGGCCGCCGGGAAATCGCCGCCAGCTTGCGGGATACCAGATGGTTGAGCAGGGTCGATTTCCCCACGTTGGGCTTGCCAATGAGGCTCGCGTAACCCGATTTGAATCCTGTTTTCTCTGAGGCTAAAATATTTAAGTTCACTCCATTTAAAAGTGGGCGGATCGTTTATAAATTGTATTATAGGACAGGTCATAAACCAAGCACGGATCGCCCTATGGACCTTATTGGTCTTTATCTCCACATTCCCTACTGCCTGCACAAATGCGGCTACTGCGACTTCAACTCTCATAACATCAACGAGGCGGAGATGGCGTCCTACGTCCGGGCCCTGCTCCGGGAGATGGAATATTATGCGAAACGGGCGGATAACCGCACCGTGGCCACGATCTTTTTCGGGGGCGGCACCCCCACCACCCTGCCCTCTTTAGAACTGGCTCGAATCCTGAAGGCCTGTCAAAGCAGGTTCCAAATGTTGAGCGGGGCCGAAATCACCCTGGAAGCCAACCCAGCAACCATCCCGCAGAGCGATCTTCAACAACTGCGGGAAGCCGGATTCAACCGTCTCAGCATCGGCGTGCAGTCGTTCGATCCGGAGGAATTGAATCGACTGGAGCGGGTCCACACGGTGGATGAAGTATACCTCACGGTGGAGCGGGCGCGGCAGGCGGGATTCGACAATCTGTCGCTCGATCTCATGTTCGGTCTGCCGGGTCAAACGGCAGAACGATGGCAGGACAATCTCCATAAGGCCATCGACCTGCAACCGGATCATATCTCGGCCTACAACCTGACCATCGAACCGGGCACGGTTTTCCATAAACAGCAGGCGCAGGGGCAATTAGAAATGCCGCCAGATGACTTTCAGCGGGAATTATTTGAAATCACCATCGATACCCTGACCCAGGCGGGATACGGACATTACGAAATTTCCAATTACTCGAAGCCTGGAAAACAATGCCGGCATAACCTCAATTACTGGCACAACGGAGAATACATAGGACTCGGCGCGGGGGCATCGGCCACATTCAACGGCGATCGCTACAAAAACGTAAACCTGCCCTCCCGCTACATCACACAGATCAACGAATCCGGCATCGCGGTTGAATCGCGTGAAACACCAAGCCTGCATCAACGCATGGGCGAAGCGGTGATGCTTGGCCTGCGCATCAGCCAAGGACTCAATCTGACAACTTTTGAACGACAGTTCGGAGTATCCTTCCAGGAAGCCTTTGGCGAAACCGTAGATCGCATGATGCAAATGGAATTATTGAAAATAGCCGACGGCCAAATTTCCCTGACCCGGCAGGGTCTATTTGTTGCCGACTCGGTAATCGTTGAATTCATAACTGAACCGGAGGAAATCGTCTGACATGAACCAAACCCCGGACGCGGCATTTAAAAAACTGATCGATATTATCAACACCCTGATGGGCGAGAACGGCTGTCCGTGGGACCGCGTACAGACCCGCGAGTCGTTGAAACCTTACCTGGTGGAGGAGGCCTACGAAACACTGGAGGCGCTCGACAGCAACAATCCTGAAAAAATCAAGGACGAGCTGGGTGACCTTTTGTATCAGGTTCTGTTTCACGCCAAGATTTCCGAGAATCAGAAAGAGTTCGACATCACCCAGGTGATCGACAACCTGAGCGAAAAAATGGTGCGGCGTCATCCCCATGTATTCGAGGAGGCCACGGCGGACACGCCCGACGCGGTGGTCGACCAGTGGGAGCACATCAAGAAAAGCGAGAAGGCGAACCGGGATCACAAGTCGGCGCTCGACAGCGTTCCGACGCATATGCCGGCCCTGGCGCGTGCCCAGAAACTGGCCAAGAAAGCCGCCAAGCAAGGCTTCGACTGGCAGGAAATCAAAGACGTGTTCGCCAAGCTCGACGAGGAAGTCGCCGAATTCAAGGAAGCGGTGTTGAGTGGAAAAGAAGGCCACATCGCCGGGGAGCTGGGGGACATCCTGTTTGTGCTGGTGAACATCGCGCGGCACAAAAAGATCGATGCCGAGGAAGCCTTACGCAACACCAACAACAAATTCATCGAACGCTTTCAATACATCGAGAAAAAGGTTGAACAATCCGGCAAAACCCTCAAAGACACCTCCCTCGAGGAAATGGAACGCTACTGGCAGGAAGCGAAAGCCGGGCAACGCCCGGAGGAATAATTAATTTGCGACGGACATCCACTATAACCGAACATGACTAATTCTTTGACAGGCGAACTCCAAAAATATGGATATACATTTTGCCGCGGAGTTTTGGATAACTTCACATTAAAAGAAATTACTCAAGAGATAGAAGCCCAAAACTATAAAGTGACGCGTGCCGGGATCCGCAATCCAAAAATCCGTTTCCATTCCATTAAAAAACTGATTTTATCTCCAGCCCTACAATCCATTACGCATCAGTTTCTGCCCGACAAGATCTTTCCAGTTCGGTCCATTCTATTCGATAAGTCCGCGGATACGGATTGGGGTGTACCCTGGCACCAGGATTTAACTATTGCAGTGCAAGAAAAACACGAAGTCCCCGGCTTCGGCGCTTGGACCTTTAAAGACAAAATTCAGCACGTACAGCCGCCGGTCGAGATTATGGAGCGCATGGTGACTCTGCGTATACACTTGGATGATACCGACGAAACCAACGGCGCTTTGAGAGTAATTCCAAAATCGCATCGAAACAAGAGATACTCTTCAAAGGCCATCACGGAAGAAACTTCCCAATGTCCAGAGTATCTCTGCAAAGCAAAGGCGGGTGATGTTTTGATAATGAAGCCTTTAATTTTACACTCATCCAAAAAAGGAATCGCCACCGGTCATCGGCGCATTCTTCATGTCGAATACTCAGCCGATGAATTGCCTTCTCCTCTGAATTGGCTGCATGACAGCTGAATTCTCCTTATTGCCCGGTAACGCAAATACCTTATACTGAAGATACCCTTTAAATTCTTCCAGAGGTAATGGCGTGTACCGGGTTCTCGACGCTTCGAAAATTATTCATACCATTGCGACCCTGCGGGACCGGATCGGCGAGCGGTTTCCCGATTGCGGACTCGGCAAGGTGTGCGGCGACCTGCTGGAGGCCGCCAAGGAATCGCAGAAAAAATGCGAATGGATCCGGCGTCCCCACAACGGCCTGCGCGTGGGGGTGGGACTGGTCATCGCGATCATTGTGGTGGGGTTGATCGAGACCCTGCTTCAGTTCGACTTCGGTCAGACCCGGTTTCAGCTGGGCGATTTTGTGCAGTTGCTGGAGGCGGGCATGAACGCGGTGGTCCTGATCGGCGCGTCGATCATTTTTCTGATCACGGTTGAAACCCGTTTCAAACGCGCCCGTTCCCTGAAAGCCATCAACGAGTTGAGAGCGCTCGCGCAGGTGATCGACATGCATCAGCTCACCAAGGACCCGGAACGCGTGCTTGGCCACTGGACGGCCACCGAACATTCCCCGAAACAGGCCATGGACGCGTTCCAGCTGACACGTTATCTCGATTACTGCAGTGAGATGCTTTCGCTGTGCGGAAAGGTGGCGGCCCTGTACGGGCAGAGTTTTCCGGACGATGTGGTGCTTGGATCGGTCAACGAACTGGAAACGCTGACCACCGGATTGTCGCGCAAAATCTGGCAGAAGATCATGATCCTTCACCGGTACGAAGGCGTATCCTAATAATAAGCAGACACAAAAAAAACCCCGGCGGGCGGGTGCCCTGCCGGGGTTTTGAGTATAGCGGTTTTACTTGGGAATGACGTTTGAGGCCTGTGGGCCTTTTTTACCATCGGTCTTTTCGAACTCGACTGTCTGACCCTCTTGCAGAGTCTTGAATCCTTCGGCCTGAATTTCCGAGAAATGTACGAAAACGTCTTCGCCGTCTTCGCCTTCAATAAATCCGTATCCTTTGCTGTCGTTAAACCATTTTACTTTTCCTACTGACATACCAATCGTGCTCCTTCAGATTGAGCGGGAAGACGCTCGAGTCAAACCCAAAACCGCATTCCCAGATTTTTCGTAAGACGCCCTTCAAAACTTCCGCCGGCAATTGTGTTTCCCAACAAAAAAACCACCCCAGAGGATGGCCGGTTCATATCGAATCGATTGTTCCAATCACCGCTGCCGGGAAAGCCCTTGGGGCCAGGCGGATGGATTCGAAGTCCATCTCGTTGTACGGCACCTTTGTACCATAAGCGGTTCGATTTTCCCAATATTATTTATTAACTGCGGGTCGGGGTCAGGACACTAAAAACCCGGCGGAGGTGGGGACTCCGCCGGGTAGTGGAATTCGTGAGGTTATTTGGGAATGACGTTTGAGGCTTGTGGACCTTTTTTACCCTGGGTCTTTTCGAATTCGACCTCCTGGCCCTCTTTCAACGTTTTGAATCCTTCTGCCTGAATCTCAGAAAAGTGTACAAATACGTCCTCTCCATCTTCAGACTCAATAAAACCGTACCCCTTGCTTTCGTTGAACCATTTGACTTTACCTACAGGCATACCAATCGCGCTCCTCAGATTGAGCGGGAAGGCGTTCCAGATATAAACCAAAGCGCGTTCCCCAGTTGTATTTCAGGCAATTACTGGCCCCCCATTCCGCCAAGACCCAGCCCGCGGGCCCCACTGTTCGGACTACCGTGACCACTAACACCCCTTTTTTGGCACGCGTATACTACCATATTCGGATAAAACAACCCATACTTTTTATTACCCAAAAACAATCGAATACCAGTAATTTAGCACCCTAAAAATGGTAAAAATAAGACGCCCTCTATAAATAATTTACGTGCTTTTTGGTCCAGACAATCCTTTTAAAACCCCTTTGGGAATAACTCCCCCACCCCACAAGAGCCTCGATCCCATGGACTTCTTGTGAACTTCTCTCAAATCCCTTAACCTAGAACTGAACATTCAAAATCTTGCTCCTTTGCTGGCAAGCCCTTTAACCCAGCAAAACTTCTGACCTTTTAACGATGGAACAACTCTTACTATTTTTCACAGAAAAGGCTAAATTTCTTATTATTGCAGGTGCGGTTTTCCTGCTCCTGGAATATTTAAGACCGGTCCACCTCCTTCAAAAACGATGGAGAAAGGATTCTCTCCTCGACCTGATTTATTCGTTTTGCCTTCCGATTATGGTTTATCCCGCGAGCGTCTTGGTCAGCGCATGGCTTATCGGCAATTTCTGGCCAATAATTTTTGACCCGGCCCAGTCGGATGAATTTCATCAGGCCATCACACAAACCCCGGAACATGGACAGGTTGAAATCCACCCGGACGGAAGTGTTACCTATCGTTCCCATCCCGGATTTCTGGGTATAGACCGGTTCTCAGCAACCACCAAACACGCTGAAAACATCATCACCCGAAATTTCATGGTTACGGTAACTCCTCCGGCAAATGGCATCTGGGATAGACAAACGCCTCCTGTCGCTGAAATTGTGGAAGTGGATCGGCAGGTTTCCGGAAAAGTAACCGAGGGGTTCAGTGGTATTTTCTTCCGAATGCGCCAGGCCATCAATGGATGGAACCTGGGACTGCAATTACTGTTGTCCCTATTTATCGTGGACCTGGCGGCTTATTGGCGTCATCGCCTGATGCATACTCGGTTCTTCTGGCCGTTTCATGCCATTCATCACAGTTCAAAAAATCTGGATTGGCTTTCCAACGAGCGGTTTCATCCCATCAATACTTACATCTCTTATCTGCTGAGCCTGGCGGTAAAAATTCTGTTTTTTGAAGATCCCTTTGTATTGGCCCTGTGTATGCCCCTGCGCAAAGCGTACGGCATGTTTATTCATTCCAATATCAAAATTTCCTATGGACCACTGGATGCCATTTTTATAAGCCCGTTGGCTCATCGCTGGCACCACGCGGCGAACGAAATGGCTGATAAAAATTACTGTACCTTCTTTTCATTTCTGGATAAATTATTCGGCACCTATTACGTGCCTGGAGACAAAAAAGAACCGGCATCGGTGGGATTGGCCAATGACGACGTGACCAACCGGTTCTGGCCGCAGATGTGTTATCCCTTCATAAAACTGGCCCGCATGAAAGCCCGGTGAGTGGAGCGCCTCCACTGATAATTTTCAATAACGGCCGAAAAAACTTCAATATTATATATTCACACACCAGTAAATGGTCTACCGCTTAGCGAGCAAAGCCCACCGGACCAGTTCCTCCCCGTCCTCAAGAATATCCGGCGGGACCTCATAATAATTTTTAAGAATCTGGTTTTCTGAAGGCTGAAACGGCTTCATCCCGCATTCCTCGTAGCCGGGACGGGTGTGAACGTTGGTTTTAAAAAACAGCCGCCCTTTATGCAGGATACCGAAGAAATGGTCATGGTGGTATAACCCGAACCCGCCGAACATGGCACGGCATGTGACATTCTCCATTCCCGCCAACTGGT
>JAOUPX010000007.1 GCA_029879645.1 Nitrospinota bacterium | reverse complement strand
GACGACGTGACCAACCGGTTCTGGCCGCAGATGTGTTATCCCTTCATAAAACTGGCCCGCATGAAAGCCCGGTGAGTGGAGCGCCTCCACTGATAATTTCAAAAAATACGGATCAGCACCTCCCCGTCTTTATGCAGGTATTTCCTGATTCTGTGAAAACTCACGAAGAGAATACCTTATAAAGTGAATTCCAGGTGATGTGAGTCCCGGCTCGGTGCGAGTTTGGACCGTATAATCTCAATTGATTATCATAATTCATGGGTCCGAAGGTTTTAACTTGGTAGCGTTTAGGATCCGCAAAATCCGGGTTGGTCGCTATTTTGGTGTATGTGATTCCGTTCACTTCCAATGTCGAACCGATCCCATTGGAAAGATCATGAACATATAAATCAACCAAGGCTGTATTATTATAAATTCGTCGGTAATTAAAACTGTTCATAGTCACCACATACCGGATTCTTTCTCTTTTAAGGAAATCCTCCAAACTTTCTTTTCTCTGTAAAAAATCCAAAGCATATTTCCCGATAACCGTCATTCCGATGGCCTCGGCCTTCATGTAAAACTGGCTTTGAATCTCGTAAACCAGAATCTTGTCTTCCGGTCCGGCCACTTGATTGACCACTTGCGCCAGCCTGGGCAATAGAATTTCCTCCTGCGTAACCTTGTAAAACCCACCGTTCCAGGGTGCATACATAAAAACCCATACCAATGCCAAACCGCAGGACAACATCCCCATCCATCCGCTAAAGTTCTTGGCTCTTGCCTGTAATTGAAACAGATGACTCATGGGATCCCTTATTTGTAAAAAGACCTTCCCTATCAGCCATACAGACACAAAAGAAATAACAGGGACTGACGGAACCATGTATCTCGGAATATAAACCCCCGGCGGAAAAATCATGTATAAAGCCAAAATGGGAACCACTATTAAAACTTCGCACAATGGAAAGCGGTCCCGGCGAATCATCAAACCTGCATAAACAAAAAATGCCGTGAAACAAAATAGATATGGGTTATCAAGGTTGATCAGCAAAAGCCTCGCCGATTGGAAAAAATTTTGGACCCAGGGTATTTGATCCTCGCTGGCCTTCAAAGCTCTTCCGACTACACTGGAGGGAAGCCAGCCGGCTCCATTTAAAACCATGTATACATAATATCCAAAAACAACCAGCCCCATAAAGAGCATTACTTTTAAAAGACGGATTTCCCTATACTTAAACAAGCACACAGCGTAAACCGCGAAGGTGATCAATATCAGTTCCGGACGCACCAGATGCAATAATCCTGCTACTACCACCACTTCCCTTCTGTGGTCCAGCTTCAGCAAAACATAAAGAATGGAAATGGACAAAACGACCAGACCGATTTCGAACATTTCTGCGGTAGAAGCCATAAGAACACTGAACGAGGAAACCAAGGAAACCAATAGGGGAAATAGCACCACAGGCAAACGAAGTCCCCTTTGCAAAATGATCATTGCGACAAAAATAAACCCAAAGTTTATGATTTTTGCAGCACTCAACCAGTAGTCGCCAAACAGCGCAAATACCAATCCAAAAACCACCACATGCAAGGGCGAAGAAGCGCCATGGCTCACCACTCCCGTTTGATAGGAGAAAGGAAAATCCATGAAATTCTTGAAAAAGGTGAAATAAATTGAAGCGTCCCCGCTAACTGAATTTCGAATCCGATAGGCGACAAAGGCAAAAAGAAAAAAAGAAAAGAGGTAAAGACCTGCAGAAAAGAACCGGTTAGAGAAACTATTACTGGTATCAGTATGCAATGGGGAAAAACCTTTCATACAAAAGACGAGTCCGAAAAGAATGCTTCAATAGATATATGTTAAGTATAAAGGCTTAACGAAACAGATTCATAGGTTTTTAAACCATGCGCCTCGAGTCAATCTGATGACGCGAGTGAGATGTGGGCTGATATTTTTGCCCAAAGAATGGCCGCATCTCTATCCTCAAGAATATCCGGCGGGACCTCATAATAATTTTTAAGAATCTGGTTTTCTGAAGGCTGAAACGGCTTCATCCCGTATTCCTCGTAGCCGGGACGGGTGTGAACGTTGGTTTTAAAAAACAGCCGCCCTTTATGCAGGATACCGAAGAAATGGTCATGGTGGTATAACCCGAACCCGCCGAACATGGCACGGCATGCGACATTCTCCATTCCCGCCAACTGCTCCAGCACGAACTCTTTAAATGAATCCTGTTTCATTTCCCAATCATTGCGTTGATCTCTTTGAGGATCAATTCGGGATCGATATTGTGCATGTGTGCCGTCTGTTCGACGGTTTCATAAACCTGGCCGGGACAGGAAAAGCATCCCTCACCGTAATGTTTTTCAAATACCGTTTTGGTTTCGGGATGGATTTTGATGAGGCTGCCCACCATAGTATCCCGCGTACAGGGTTTTCCTTTTCCCATGGCAACACCAACCGGCGCTTCTTCTTTGCCGTCTGAAGCCTGCGCAGGGGGCTTGCCGGATTGACCGGGCCTGCCCGATTTACTGAATAAAGCGGAATTGAGTTGTTTTAGAAAACCGCCTAACTCCACCTCATGCTTCTCGCAGGCTTTCTGAATAGTCACGACACTCGCGAAGGCTTTACGCGCCACAGGATTGGACAGGCTGTGGAATCCGGCATCAATGAAGATCTGGAGTGAGGCCGGAAACTGGTCCAACACATCCCCCACCTTCATACCCCCTGTGATCTCCTTGACTTCGGTCCCCTCTTTTACGGGAATCATGACCGAGTATAGATTGTAGGCCATGATCAACAGCCCTGCGCCAGTCATTACTGCAAACATAACGAACGCGACATGCAAAAGTCCGCCGGACCAGAGACCTCCAGCAAGATGAGTGGTTGCCATGCCCAGCAACCCGGTGTTGTGTAATAGGAAATGATACTTGACGCCATCGGGCCAGGGAACCGGCCTGGCGTTGAAACGAGGCAGTACATGGTAGGCCACCCCGGCAATAAACATGGTCATGAACCCCAGCAGATTGAGATGGATATGAACAAAGCGCAGTCGCTGGCTCCATTCCGGCTGACTCCCGATCACCATACCCATCACCACTCCCAACGCCAGATAAATAAGCGCCATTTTAGTAAATCGCTTTGCCCAAATTTCCATTCTGTTACCTTTCCGGTTGTTTATATGTTCGCCCGCGCCATTCAGCCTGCCCCCGGAACAATACATGGATCATGGAGTTGATCATGATAGCGACCATCACCAGAGCGCCCAGGGGAAACAGCAGAGCATTACGTTGCTTCAGTCTGAGTTCATAACATAATGTAGCCTGGGAAATCCATACCATAGCCAAACCCGCTAGCGCCAGCCCCTGCCACATCGGCGGGGAATCCATCCACAAATGAACCGCTACCACCAGCCACGGGGTGACCAGAAATCCCAATATCCAGAAGATATAATAAAATGTTTTGAAGGTGGATTTTTTCATCGCCAGAAAAACATTTTTTCGCCAGCCAATCCATATTTCCTTCAACGAATGATACATGCGGATGGAATAGATATTCCTGCCGTCGGCAATCATTATTTTGGCACCGGCCTGTTTCAACAGGTGCGCCATACCGATATCCTCCAGAATAGTCTGCTTGAGGGATTGGTGGCCGCCCACGCGATCATATACCTCCCGCCGCGCCATGATAAAGGCTCCCACCCCCATCGCAGCGTCTGACTTCGGATTGTTCACCTTCCGGAAGCGAGTGAGGGCGGCAATAAAGGCGAAAATAACCGGTTGCACCGTTCGTTCCCAGAATGAACCAAACTCGGCCCCCGGCAAAAGTGTGAGCATGTCCAGTTGATGCTTCTGGAATAAATAAGCCGCCGTGCTCAGGGCCTTCGGTCCAAACACGGGATCGGCATCGGTAAACAATAATAAATCCCCTTGCGCCTTTTGGCTGGCCTGATGCAGAGCAAAAGGTTTTCCATACCAGTCGGAAGGTAAAGACGCCCCCTGAATAGCAGTCAGCTTGGGAAACCGTTTCTGCAAACCCTTAATAATTTCTGGAGTACGATCTGTAGAATTGTCGTCCACTACAATTACCTCAAAACGGGGATAATCCTGACTCAAGAGAGAGGTGAGGCAGGCTTCGATATCCCTCTCTTCGTTGCGCGCCGGGACGCACACTGAAATAAGGGGGGAATCTCCCAGCGAGCCAGAGAACGCTTCAACTTTTAACAAGAAAGGAGCGTTGACCCCCAGATAGACTACGGCCACCACGATTAAACAAATTTGAAACAATGAAAAATAAATCAGCACCGGAAATCCTGAAGCTTAATATTCAACATTTTAATATTCCCTCTCATTTGAAATCGAGAAATAACCATGTTAACCTGAATGTGTTTTTGATGATCCTCTTCAGAGGTCAAATCAGCCGTTCGATGGGAAATTCAATACGTTGAATACCTCAGTCAACTTGCGAATGGCTCATGATCTGGGCTTATAGCACACGATAACAAGTCCGTTGACCAAGAAACAGTTATTCATTCACCCCAACCCCCAAGTTTTACCCATGAATTCACCTCGCTTCCATTTTCAGGCTCGCATCGTCCTTTTGTCACTATTGATCAGCTTCGTCTTCTGTATTTTTGAAGCGCCAACAGCAGAAGCCCTGTGCATTAACGAGCGCCGGGCCAATTTGAGGCAGGGCCCCGGACTGCATTATGAAAAACTGTGGGAGGTGTACCGCTTCATGCCTTTCCAGCAGCTCGGCAAGAAGGGCGAGTGGTTACGGGTTCAGGATCTGGACGGTGATATTTACTGGGTTCATAAAAAGCTGACCACGAAATCCTTCAAATGCGCGGTAATTAAAAAAAAGGAAGTCAACCTGCGCACCGGCCCCGGCACCCACTACAAAAAGGTCAAAGGGATACCCGGAGAAAAATACTTTTCCATGAAGGTTCTTAAAATCAAAGACAACTGGGTGCAGGTGATGGATGCCTGGGGAGACAAGGCCTGGGTTTACAGGCCTCTGGTCTGGATCAAATAATCCGTTTGGGAATCCCTAATCCCCGAGCAGTTGTTGCGCCCGGCTCTTAAATACCATATGGAATAGCAGGTTGCAGTACCGGTCGATCTCCTTCTTTTCATCGCCCAATACCGAAAAATTCCAGAAACCATACAGCTTGGCCGCCTTGATCAATTTTTCGGAGTACAGACTCCAGGTGAAACGTTCCCGAACGCGGGCAATAGCCTGACCACCCAGTGTGTCCCAGCAGGAAGGCGCCTGTTCGCATCTTTGAATAAAATCCACAATGGGTTGGCTGATAAGCTCCGGTTGAGTGGTGTTGATCAGATATCCGTTTTCCCCGTGAACTATAATCTCCTGAGGCCCTCCGAACTGGGTGGCAAAAACCGGCAGACCGGACACCATGGCCTCCAGGACCGTCAGCCCGAACGCTTCAAATAAAGCGGGTTGGACAAACACCCCTTTCCGGTCGGCAATGATCCGGTAGCTCTCTGCCCCATCCTGACGGGAGGAATTTTCGATCCATCGGATATGCGAGTGGAGCCCGTATTGTTCGATCAACTGGTACATTCTTTTCAATTCGGACATTTCCTCTTCATCCGTCACATTCTCTTCCCGAACCGCGCTGGTCACGACTATCAGGTTGGCTTTATCGCGGAGCCTCTCGCTTTTCCCAAAACTCTCCACCAGCCCAGTCAGATTTTTAATCTTATCCAGTCGGGCAATTGTAAAGATGGGGGTTTTATCCGGATCCTCCAACTCGCCGAAAATATCGTCTCCCTTATTGAGAAATAATCGTTCGCTTAATTCTTTTGTTTTATTTTTCAGACGCCGGGAGGTCTCGGTATATGGGAAATAAATCGATTCATCAACTCCGGGGGAAAACATATTAAACTTGGGATGGAATAAATTGACCCCATGGGTCACCTTGTATAACTGCGGCATGGAAAATAAGCAGTAGGATTCGTATTGTCCAAGAGCGGAATCCGTACCCGCAATTTCCTGGGCGGTGCTGGAAATAATAATATCCGCCTTATTCATGGATATCAAATCAGCGGTGAACTGAAGCGAAAAGTTAAAATCCTTCTCCATGTCCTGCCAGTAGAGATCCGAAAACAGGTACTTGGGTTTCTCCAGCGAATGAGCGATATTGCATTGAATGACTTGAAACCAGGGGGCCAGAAGAGAGGCCACCAGATTGCCGTCGGAATAATTTCCAATAACCATGTCCGGCTTGCCGTCAAATTCTTTCAGCAGTTCGTTTTTTGCATCCAATGCAAACTGCTCCAGATACGGCCACACCTGAAATCTGGAAAGCCATTGTGGAATGATATTCTGTTGCTCGTCCCGGAATGGAACACGGAGAATCCAGCAGTTATCCGTACCTTCTATCTTTTCAAGACGCTGATCACTTGTAGTGCCCTGACTTTCAGGAATGAGACGGGTCACCACCAGAACCCTGGGAGAAATCGCGATGCCAGCGGAGGCCAGTGAATGCTTCAGGTGAGCTTCCAGCGTTTTCACCTGATCGAGTATGTAAACCACCTGCCCCCCAGTATCGGGCCTGCCAAGCACATGGTCCTGCCCGAACCAACCGTGAGGTGAAATAACGGCAACGCGGGAAATCAGAGGAATCGCGCCGATAAATTCTTCCAGATAATCTGCGCTCGGCGATTCGAAAAGATTGAACAGCAATTGCAAATGGGTTGCCGCTCGCCCGGCCGTATCTCCAAAACCATCGCGAATACCCAAACTTTCCAGTGAAGCACGGGCTTCCTGAATCGGCGTATCTTCATCGAACGCCTCGAGAGTCGTGATCGCTTTTTGAAGCGCCCCCACCAACTCTTTCGGGCCACCTATCTTATCGCCATTCACCAGAATGGGATTATCATGAATACGGTGGATTTTTAAAAATTCACAAAGAAAGTTTTGCCAGGTTTCCGGCTCTGCCTGAAGCTTGCCAGCCATATAACTGTTTAAGTATCTTTGTCCGGAGCCAATTTTTTTGGGTCCGGGAACTTCCGGCCCGATGCTGTAAAACGGCTGAAAATCAATCAGAAGTTTTTTCTCCGGGGGAACATACGCGCGGTTTGCCACTATTTCCCTAAAGTCCAGGAAGTCCTCCTGACTCATCTCTTCCACCTGGCCGTTAACATTATGAACCCGGTAGATTTGATATTGGGCCGCACGTTTGCGATACAGAAGCACCGTATATTCTTCCACCAGAATCATTTCCTGGGTCTTGGATAAGAAATCCCTCAGACTGGAAAAATCATCCGGGTCCCGTTTTCCGGAATTGTGTTTGTCTAAAAACTGAGTGAATCGCAGAACGATTTCATTGTGAAGCAGATGCCGGGCGGGTTGCTGATTCAGGTCATTAACAAATTCCCGGAAAAATCGAGCTTCTTCCTCCACCATCAAAGAAGACCACTCAGTATTTTTAACCTTGGAAGCGTCCGTCATGAATTAAATCGAAAAGGTTTGTAAAATTCCAGATTTTCAGGGAGCGCCCCCGAAAATTCACAAATCTGATGGGAGAATTCCGTGGCTTTTTCGATCAGTGTTTGCTTGGGCCAACCGGCCAGGTAACCGGCCGTCAACATGGCGCAAAAAGCATCCCCCGCGCCCACGGTATCCACCACTTCCTCCTGAGGCAAACCGGGACAATGAAATGAAACCTTGCTTCCCGCCTCATACAATTCAGTTCCCTCCTCTCCCTTTGTCACGCAAAGGAAGCCTATTTTGTACCTGTCTAGCAAATACCAGGGAAGACGGCTGACCGGGGAACTGAAGGACAGGCTTTCTTTAATCACGCTCAACTCGTCTTGATTGACTTTCAAAATATCACAATTCTGAAGAGATTTTTCTATGACATCAGGCGTGTAAAAAGGATACCGGAGATTGATATCCATCATAAAGGTCGAGCGGGAAGAAAGTAGCTTCAGGATTTTATACAGGGTTTCGGCGGATGTTGAATGGCGTTGGGCCAGGGTCCCAAAATATACCAGCGCAATTTCTTTTCGGGCCAGGGCTTCAATGTAGGAATCGAACTCGATATAGTCATACGCACGGTCAGGCAGAATGTTAAACTCTGGAACTCCTTTGTCATCCAGGTTCACCTCCACCTCTCCCGTTGGATGGATAATATCCAGTTGGACCCCTTCTATGGAAAATCCGATACTCTGTAGCCGTTTCATAATATCCTGTCCCTGCTGGTCGCCTCCAACTCTGCTGATCAGTCGGACAGGAACTCCCAAATGATTCAGGTGAAACGCGTAATTGAACGGCGCCCCCCCCAAACTCGTTCGATCCGGAAACTTGTCAAACAGCACCTCACCATATACCAGAACCTGGCCCAAGGGCTTATTTAGCCGCATCCTTCCTCCTCTTTCAGTGGGAAAATCAAACGTTTTCGATCAGAATCCAGAAAAACCCTGTTGCTAGTTTAAAGTTGTTTGCCTCAAAAAACACCAAATAATTTTCCCTGGATCCCCCCAACCCCATGAATCATGGGGATTTTATTTTGGGAAAATCTACCCGCCGCAGTGGATTCAGGGTTCTCCCTGAAATGAGCTGGAACAATAATCAGGCCGGTTTCTGCTCCGCCATCTCATGCTTGGGAAAACGGATTTTAAATTTAGTGCCTTCACCCAGCTTGCTCTCCACATCAATGACTCCACGGTGGCGATCCACGATAAATTTACAAATCGATAGACCGAGACCGCTTCCACCGTCCATTCGCGAACGTGCCTTGTCGACCCGGTAAAACCGGTCGAAAATTTTCGGCAGGTCCGCTTCCGGGATACCGATCCCCGTATCCTTGATGGTGAAGTAGACCGTGTCGTCCATATCCTGAAGCGTGACTTTGATCTCCCCGCCACTGGGCGTGAACTTGATGGCATTGTGGAGGAGTATCCAGACCATCTGCTTAAGACGGTGCGCATCTCCAAGAATTGTCACCGGCTCCAGATAAGCCAGTATAATTTTGACGTCCTTTTCATCAGCGAGAATTTCTCCCTGCCGGCTGACTTCTTCAATGATGGTTCCCAGTTCGACCGGTTCTTCTTCCAGGGGCAATTCGCCTTCGTCTCCCTTGGACAGAGTCAGCAAATCCTCCAGAACCCTGGACATGTAGTTGATCTCTTCCAGGTTGCTGGACAACACTTCCTGATATTCCCCCTTCGACCGCGGCTTGCTCAATACCAGTTCACTTTGCCCCTTCAATACGGTCAAGGGGGTGCGCAGTTCATGCGAGGCGTCGCCGCTGAACTGTCTGATTTGCGCAAAGGATTTCTCCAGCCGGTCCATCATCTCGTTAAACGTATTGGCGAGGTTGCCGATTTCATCCTCCACCTCGGGCATGGGGATTCGCCGGCTCAGGTTGGCTCCGTGCGCAATATCCTGGGCTGTCCGGGTGATTTCCGCCACCGGCTTCAAGGCACGGGTGGCCATAAACCGGCCGCCCAGGGTGCTCAATATTAGAACTCCCGGTATGGCGGCGAACAGAAAAATCCGCAGGTTCCTCAGCGTGTCCTCCACCGACTTCAACGAGGTTCCCACCTGAATAAGGTTGACCAGGTTGTCGTTCCGGATTACCGGCATGGTGATCACCCGGATACGATGCTTGGGCGTCAGATTAAAGGTTTCGTACGTATCCTGTCCCTTGATGGCTTTGGAGTAGGCGTCCTGAGTGAGCGGAAATTTGGATGCATCGATCCCCTTCGATCGCGAGTCCACATTTCCCGATCCGTCATAGATTCGATAAAATTTATTGATGTTGCTGTACCCCAGAAACTGGTCGAAAAACAAGTCCAGTCCCGGCAGGGGGGTTCTTGAGTATTCCAGAAGTGCTGCTTTCTGCACCACGCTGGCCGATACTTTCAGAGAATTGTCGATGCTTTCGTAGAGTCGTTTGGAAAGAAATACATACAGTAGAATACTGAACAGAATCAGAAAAAATCCAAGAACCGCGACATGCCAGGCGGTCAGCCGGGAACGGATGGAATTGGAGATCATAATCCCTAAACCTTCATGACATAACCAACACCTCTCAGGGTATGGAGAAGTTTGGCTGGATAATTCTTATCGATTTTTTTCCTCAAATGATTGACGTAAACGTCAATGACGTTCGTGAAGGTATCAAAATTGTAATCCCAGACATGCTCCGCAATCATGGTACGGGTCAGCACCTTACCCTCGTTGCGCATGAAATACTCCAGCAGGCTGTACTCTTTTCCAGTCAGCTCGATCTCCTCGCCATTCCGGTTCACCTTGTGACTGACCAGATCGAGGCTCAGGTCGCCCACCTTCAATTCCGTTTTGGTTTCCGCCTGACCGCGTCGCAACAGGGACCGTATGCGGGCCAGCAGTTCCGAAAAGGCAAAGGGTTTGGTCAGGTAATCGTCCGCTCCCTTGTTCAGGCCGGTCACCCGGTCCTCCACCGCGTCTTTCGCCGTCAGCAGAAGAATCGGGGTGTTCACCCTGTTATCCCGGAGGCGGGTCAGCACTTCCAACCCGTCCATTTTGGGAAGCATCAGGTCCAGAATGATCATGTCGTACTGGTTCATACTGGCAAGGTCGTAGCCCTCTTCA
This sequence comes from Nitrospinota bacterium, assembly GCA_029879645.1. GTDB lineage: Bacteria > Nitrospinota > Nitrospinia > Nitrospinales > Nitrospinaceae > SZUA-226. The sequence goes on along the minus strand of JAOUPX010000007.1, from coordinate 42,235 downwards.
CCGTCACACGCCACGTCGACGGCATATGTCTCCTCCTCCAGGCCTTTTTTGATGAATCCGGCGACTTTTTTCTCATCTTCGACGATCAAAATCCGCATGGCATCAGTCCCATTTCTTTTGAACTTTATGGAGGTCGATTTCGCCTTTCAGCATTTTCACGTGTTTTTCGCAATCTCTCATGATAGCCGAGTACATGGCGCGGCAGGTTTCATCGTTGGCGTCTTCCATGGCCTGTTTGCAGATCTTCAGGGCCTCCTGGGAAGTTTCCAACGCCTTCAGTATATTTTCGTTAAATTTTTGGTTCATTAAACGCTCGATTTATTTGTCAGACCAGTACGATCTTATTTTACATCATTTTTTAATGAAAGCACCCAGATTGGCAGGATTTCCCCTCTTAAGCCATCATCGATGAGACCCTATTTCCCTTTCCCGGAATCCTCTTTTTCGATGTCTCTCCGGAACATAAACCGGACCAGCAGGATCCCCAGCACAATCCCCATATACGGCAGACCTTCGTACAATACCAGCAGGATCTTTCCCAGTATCCCGTAATCGCCACGGCCCAATTGCGTCAAAATCTTGTTGCCGGACCGCTCCACGGCATAGATCAGCATCTGGATGAGCAGACCGCACACGAATCCGATAAATCCTCCGAATCCGTAGTAAAAGTATTTCATGCTTCCCATGAATCATTCCTTTCCGGGCCCCTGGATGTCTGGCTCTATTGGGGCTAAATTGTACTGGCAATCAAAAGCTACGTTATTATATACATAGGGCTTAACCGTTATCCAGCGGGAATGAAAACCTTTATATTTGCGATAAATTCTAAATTGGGATTAATTCTTCCCCTCCTTACAAAGGAGGGGATACAGGGGAGGTTGTGGTGCCTCTCTCCTTGAATTTAAACTTTAAACCTTTGTCCTGTTACGAAAACCGCACCCCTCCTCTATCCTCCCCTCAGCAAGGGGAGGATTTTTTAAAGAAGGGCGCTATGCTAAACTCGCCTTTAAAAAGGTGGGGATTTCTAATACCGGAAGTTAGACAAAGCTTTATATAGAAAGGGAATATTATGCGGCTGAAAAACAAGACGGCAATCATTACCGGAGGGGCTACGGGTATCGGACTGGCCTGCGCCCGGCTGTTCGTAAATGAAGGAGCGCGAGTCGCTATTTTCGGACGGCGGCAAGATCGCCTTGATCAGGCTCAAAAAGAAATTGGCGATGCGGTACTGGCCGTTCAGGGGGACGTCACTCTGGAAAAGGACACATCCCGTCTGGTGGAGACCTCCATCGAGAAGATGGGCAAGGTGGACATCCTCATCAACAATGCCGGAACCTTCGCGCCCTCCCCACTCCATGAAACGGAAGACGCCGCCTGGGACCAGACCTTCGCCATCAATATGCGCGGGGTGTTTCAATTGACGCGAAAGGTTTTGACGCATATGGTCGAAAACGGGTCCGGCAATATCATCCACGTCAGTTCGATTTTGGGGATGAGGGCGATACCCGCCACGGCGGCCTACAACGCTTCCAAGGGCGCGCTCAACCAGTTCAGCCGAACCATCGCGGTCGAATACGGAGGCCAGGGGATCCGCTCCAACGCCGTCTGCCCCGGCATGATCGAAACCGAAATGACCGAAGAACTGCGCAGCGACACCGCCCTGATGGAAGAGTTTTTAAAGCGCTATCCGCTGGGACGTTTTGGCAAACCGGAAGAAGTGGCGCAGGCCTGCCTGTTCCTCGCTTCCGACGAGTCCGCCTTTATCACCGGCACCACACTCCCCGTCGACGGGGGGTGCACCGCCCTTTTATAAAAAGAACTTGAGGAATTCACCTTTTATCTAAAAAGCTAATAGCCATTCCTGAATAATTTCCCAAAGGTAAAACATGCCCATAACCATTTATCACAATCCGAAATGCAGTAAATCGCGTCAGACGTTGGCCCTGTTGAATGAACAGGGGATCGAGCCAACGATCATCGAATACCTGAAAGACCCGCCGACGGCGGAAACGCTGAAAGAGATTCTGAATCTCCTCGGTATGACTCCCCGCGAGCTGATGCGCAAGAAGGAAGATGCCTATGCCGAGCTCAATCTCGACGACCCGTCCCTGTCGGATGATGCCCTGATCGATGCTATGATTCAGCACCCGATCCTGATCGAGCGTCCCATCGTCCTCGCCAACGGCAAAGCCGCCCTCGGCCGCCCCCCGGAACAGGTATTGGACATTCTTTAACCCACCTAATCAAAGGCTGAAGGAAAAACTCCATCGGAGAAGGGGGAGCAAGGCAAAACCCAGATTCTTCGTCCCTTCGGTCCTCAGAATGACAAGACGCATCCAATTTGTCATCCTGAGCAACAGCGAAGGATCCAGGTTTACCCTGATTCCCATGTTTACGTAAAGCTCTCCTCGAAATAGCCGCGATACGCCTCTGTAAACGCGGTATTGACTGGCCCCCTCCCGACGTTTAGAATCCAGATAAACTAATGAAATGGAGACCTTTCCTTTAGCCTGCCGTTCTTTCCTTCGACAAGCTCAGGACAGGCTAATCAGCTCAGGGTGGCAGGCTGTCATGCTGAGCCTGTCGAAGTATGGCAGCTGAACTTACTATTGGTAATGAATAGCTATGAACTATGAAGTCGTGATCGGGCTGGAGGTGCATGCCCAGTTGAAAACCCAGTCGAAAATTTTCTGTTCCTGCTCAACGGAATTTGGCAGGCCGCCCAACGCCAACACCTGCCCGATCTGCCTCGGTATGCCGGGGGTTCTGCCGGTGCTGAACAAAAAGGTGGTGGAGTACGCCATCAAGGCCTGTCTGGCGACGCATTGCGAAGTCCAGCCGATGAGCCGGTTCGCGCGCAAAAACTATTTTTATCCCGACCTGCCCAAGGGCTACCAGATTTCCCAGTACGAACTGCCCATCGGGCTCGACGGCCACATCAATATCCAGACCAACGGCACGCCCAAGACCATCGGCCTGACGCGCATCCATCTGGAAGAAGACGCCGGCAAATCGATCCACGGCGAAAACCTGGGGAACCCCGGCAAGAGTTACGTCGATTACAACCGCACCGGCGTGCCGCTGATCGAAATCGTCAGCGAACCGGATTTACGCTCCCCGGCGGAGGCGCGCGAGTACCTCGTCCAGCTCAAGGCGATCCTCGACTACGCCGAAGTCAGCGACTGCAACATGGAGGAAGGCAGTCTGCGGTGCGACGCCAACGTGTCCCTGCGGCCCGTCGGTCAGAAGGAATTCGGAACCCGCACCGAGCTCAAAAACATCAACTCCTTCAAGTTCGTGCAGAAGGCGCTGGAGTACGAAATCGAGCGCCAGGCCAAGGTGCTGGATCAGGGCGATAAAGTGGTGCAGGAAACGCGTTTGTATGATTCCGACAAGGGAGTCACCTTCTCCATGCGCTCTAAGGAAGAGGCGCACGACTACCGGTATTTCCCGGAACCCGATCTGGTGCCCATTGTATGCGACGAGGCGTGGATCAACACGGTCCGGCAGTCGCTTCCCGAGATGCCGGAGCAGAAACGGGACCGGTTCGTCCGCGAATACGAAATTCCCGAATACGACGCGGGCGTGCTGATCACTTCGAAATCGCTCGCCAATTACTTTGAAACCTGCGTCAAGCTGTTCAACCAGCCCAAAACCGTCAGCAACTGGATCATGGGCGACCTGCTGAGAGAATTGAAAAACGACGACAGGGATATCGACGATTGCCCGGTCACGCCGGAGCGGTTGACCGAGCTTTTAAAGTTGATTGACGACGGGACCATCAGCGGTAAAATGGCCAAAACGGTATTCGAGGACATGTACCAGTCCGGCAAGCCACCGGCGGACATCGTCAAGGAAAAGGGCATGACCCAGATATCCGACGAGTCCGCATTGCTGAAAATCGTGGAAGAAGTCATTGCCGCCAACCCCGGTCAGGCGGCGGATTACAGAAACGGCAAGGACAAACTGATCGGCTTTTTCGTCGGGCAGGTCATGAAAGCCAGCAAGGGACAGGCCAATCCCGCTCTGGTCAACAAGCTGTTAATAGAAAAATTGAACTCCTGATGATACTCAAAAATTTACCGGTTAAAACTGTTCTCATTGGTTTCTGTCTTTGGGTCGGAACGCTGGCTTGGGGCATCACTTCTCACGCCGAGGCTCCAAAGGATTCATCCTCTCAGAAAATCTGGTCGAAGGACAAGCGGTTCGTCGATAATGGGGATGGAACCATCACCGATACCAAAACGCATTTAATGTGGATGAAGCAGGAATCTTACCAGCAAACCGGCCAGTGGATCACCTGGCTGGAATCCTTTGACTTTGTCAAAAAAGCCAACGAAACAGGATTTGCCAATTATTATGATTGGCAAATGCCGACTCTGGCGGATTTAAAAACCCTGCACGAGCCAGACAAGACCAACAGCAAACAGGTTGGACGGGAAATGGTCATCCATATCGATCCGATATTCGAAAAAGAGGGTTCGGGGGCCTGGTGGGCTCTGGAAGCCAACGGACATTTCAATGGCTTTGGTATTGAATACAATAATGGCAACAGATTTTCGGCGCCTAAAAAATCGAAAGCACGCAAGGCGGTGCGGCCCATGCGGATCACCAAACCGTAACAAGCGCTCAACAGCAAAGGAGTTTACTTTGAAGCAGCAGAATTGGAAGTTTTTGTTTTTAAGTTTAGGGGCAGTTGTGGGTTTAATGATGTTCTCCCAACCGGCGCAGGCGAAGTTTCCCGGCATGGATATCACCCTGTGGGATGAACATCAGGCCAAGGAGGACCGCAAAAATCCCGTTTACGCCGAGTTTCATGCACTGGTCGGTCAAAAAAAATATGACGAGGCCATGCAGCTGATCGAGCGCGCCCATCAGGAAAATCCGCAAAAAGGCACCCCGCTGATTCTGAAATCCCTGCTCCTTTATGAAATGGAGCAGTACAAGGATTCCTATATGGTTCTGCAGGAGGGACGGAATATTCAGCGCCGGCACCCTGCGATTCCCTTCGCGCACTGCCGGATCTATCGCATCATGGGGAATGTGGAGCTCTCCGACCAGGCGTGCAAGATCGCGGCGCACCAGCATCCCCAAAGTGTAGACGTCCATTACGAATTCGCCCAGACCCTGACGGCGATGGGGCATATGATGCTGGCCAACCGCGAACTGGAAATCGCGGCAAAAATCGATCCCTCTAATGGAATCTACCATTACGAACGGGGCATGAATTTCTTTTATCTGAACGATCTGGAGCACGCCGAGCAGTCATTCCTCCAGGCACTGTCCCTCAATCCCGATGATTTGGAATCGCGCTACCAGCTGGGCTATCTGTATACCCAGCAAAAAAAGTTTAAAGTGGCTGAAGACCATCTCAATCGCATCTGGCAAACCCGGAAGAATCATTCCAAGGTGGAAGCGGCGCGTACATTGATTGAGCTCATCAAGAAAGGCGACACCGACAAGCTCCCGTCCCAGGTGTCGCCTCATAGCTATCACCTCAACCGGTCCAGAGCGCTTTACGAATCCGGGAAATATGGTCAGGCGTTGTTTGAAATCCAAACCGCCGCCCGTCTTAAACCTAAAGATAAAGCCACTCAGCAGGTTCTGATCGCCATCGCCAGCCTGTTTCTGCGGCTGGACTTAACCGAGGAATCGGTTAAAAAACTTCTGAAAGCTCATCCCAACGACAAAACTCTGCAGGCCAAGGGAAACCAGGAGCTGGGAGACATGCGGGTGATGCGGGGGCTACTCGACCAGGCGCAGGATTATTACAAAAAATCAGAAGCGCTGGGGGACCCGGACGGGCTGGCCAAAATCAGCCTGGCGGAATTGCCCGCTCAAACTGCGGATACCCGTGCGATTCTTGACGAAAGCGAACCGTTTTTCGATCCCGCCAATGCGCTGAACCGAAAGGGTGAAGTGTTCGCCTATTATGGGATGTACCAGCGTGCACTGGCCCTGTATTCACTGGCCCTGAGAACCCACCCGGGGCATTTGATGAGCAAACTCAATATGGCTACCGCCTATTATAAAATGGGGGTGCCTCATAAAGCCATCACCCTTCTGGAACGTACCCTGATTTCCAATCCGAATCATGAACATATCCTTTCGCACCGGGTGCTACTGGCTAAATCATACGCCCAAAAGGGTGATTCTGAAAAGGCTCTTGAAAACCTTAAGGTCGTTCAAAAAATCAAACCGTCGATCCTGCAGGTTTTGAAAACCGACCCGGTATTCAAGGAATTGAAGGATAACGATCTGTTTTTACAATGATTTTGAATTTGCATTCATTATCTTCCTTTTAATGCGGCCTGATGACATATCCCAATAATACGTTTGACAACTCTCGCTTTTCTTGGTTATATGCTTTGATATGGACTATTTAAAGTACAGTTAGTATGAGGAATACTTACTTTTAGCAAACCCATTATCAGGGGTACTATCATGAGGTTTTTCGAGGGTCATGACACACCAATAACCGGATATATTCGACGGAGTTTTGCAGGAATTCTTTTTGTAACTTTTCTCCTTCCCAACCTGACATTTGCAGATTCCTGCCGGGAAGCAAGCCGAAGCCTGCGTGCGAGCTTTGAAGTGACTCAGGGCAGGGGCGGTCTTTGGGGATATATGGAGCAAGCGTCTTCGCTGCGAGGCGATTCCATGATCGGTTTTCAGGTCGATGGAAAACTGCAGCGCATCATTGTCATCTTTGAGGCTCAATGCGCCAAATCAAAATCCCCTTCGAAAGCAAATTATGAAAAAATTGAAGGTATTTTGGGGGATGCACGGATGATCTTCAACCTGAGTCCCGGCCGCAATCCCGTCAAAGATATTTTAGCCAAAATCAACGGCCTGAATACCAGCCTGGACAAACTTATCCAGGAAATGGAAGCCTGATAATTTATCGAATATCTTATGATTAAAGAAGGAAACAAGGCTCCGGATTTCTCAGCCCCTGATCAAAACGGGAATAAAATCAAACTGAGCTCCTTCAGGGGCAAAAAGAATGTGGTCCTCTATTTTTACCCCAAAGACATGACCCCCGGTTGCACTACCGAAGCTTGCGATTTTCGAGACCAGTTCAAGCAATTTAAAAACACGGAAATCCTGGGCGTCAGCATCGACTCTCCTGAAAGACACCAGAAGTTCATCGAAAAATACGACTTGCCGTTTACTCTGATCAGCGATGTCGACCAGAAGGTGGTGAACAAGTACGGCGTGTGGCAGGAAAAAAAGCTCTACGGTAAAACGTTCATGGGAATCGTGCGAAGCACTTTCATTATTGACAAGGTGGGAGTGGTGCGGAAAATCTTCCCAAAGGTAAAAGTCAAAGGACACGTCGATGAGGTTGCCGACGTCTTGAAGGGCCTCTGATCATTTACGGCGCGGCCGCGCCATCAGCCTCTCAATCTCACTCACCCGTTTAGGTATTCCTTTCGATAAATTGATGCATCCGGTTTTGGTAATCAGCAGATTATCCTCAATGCGAATCCCGATTTCCTCATCGTAAACCCTCCCTTGGTGTTTCCACCGGAATTTTCCGTACAGGCCCGGTTCATTACTGATCATCCACCCTGGCTTCATCGGCTCCACCCCATATTCCCGGAACGGATCACCATCATGCTCCTGCTCCCCCATCAGGTGGCTCACGCCGTGAGGACGCCCCTTATAGGCCATTTTGGATTTACCCCCCAGGGCGTAAAATTTTTCATCCAAACCCCTTTGCAGGGTTTCCCAACACCTGTCATTGAGTTCGGCAATGGTCACCCCGGCACATGCGAATTTTTCCACCGCCAGTTGTGCCTCCAGCACGACCTCGTATAAAATCCTCTGCATTGGATTGAACTTTCCTGAAGCGGGAACCGTTCGGGAAATATCCGCGTGCATGGTCATCCAACGTACCCCGAAATCCAACAGCACCAGTTCCCCTTTGCCGATCGGATCATCGTTTTTCATATAATGAAGAACCGTGGCATTATGACCCGCCGCGATAATGCCCGGAAAACTGAGTCCATAAGGAGAATTCATCAGCATTTGTCCCTCAAGAAAGCCCTGAACCCGGTATTCATTGTCGAACTTGCTGAAATTGTTCAGGGTCTCCTTGAACGCATCTCCGGTAATCGCCTGTGCCTTGCGGGTGTTGGCGATATCATAAGCATCCAACGGAAGCCGCAGTTCAAAGTGAGACTGCATGATATTGGTGAGACATCCTTTTGGCGCATTAACTTTTCTCAGCAGTCCTTCAATTCTCTTTTTAAATTTCCAGTTGTGATCGGTTTTGATGGTTCGACGCCGACCGGATTTAGTGCTCTCCAGCCAGAACGTACCCACCTGCTTCTTTTTCCGCTTCGCCAATCGTTTCCTGAAAATTGTATCGAAGTCGTCAATATCCTGCACATCCTTGACCCCCGTCACCCGCTTCACTTCCCGAATACTGGCGGGATCGCCCACCCCAAAACGAATGCCGTCCCAAAACTCCTTTTTGGGGTCCTTCTTTCTGACAAACAGAATTTCATCCGACTCTTTTGAACCGGGGTCCAGCAAAAGAATCACTTCCGACTGGTTGATCCCGGTCAGGTACATGACCGTCGGCTCCTGGTAAGTCGGTGCATGGGCGTATGCCCAAGTGGTCTCCTGCCCCGGCCCGTAAGGCACACCGGTCAACACGATCAAACGGTCTTCTTTTTTCATCAAATCCCGGCGGCGTTTCCGGAAGCGGCTTTTGGCGCGAGAGCCTGCGCCGCCGTCACGAAATATGCCGGAGTATATTTTTTTGCCTTTTTTTACGGCAGAACCGCTGGACTTTATATGCATGGAATTTCCTGGAAAGGGATGACGCCTCTATTCATATTCAGTAATTCATTATATGATTGATTGCGAAACCTCCAAAATTTTCTTTCATCTTGAACCCGGAAGTAGCCAAAATCCTGATGTGCGGACGTTACAGCCTGACCAAACCGATTAAAACGCTGAAAGAACATTTTCAGGCAATCGCTGTGGAGATGGACCATGACAGGAGATACAACATAGCGCCCAGCCAGTCCGTACCCATTGTCTTAACCGGAAACGAAGGGCGCGAACTTCACGCCATGCGATGGGGCCTGATCCCATCCTGGGCCAAAGATGCCGCAATAGGTAACCGGCTGATCAACGCCCGCGCCGAAACCGTCCACGAAAAACCCAGTTTCCGCTCCTCCCTCAAAAAAAAGAGATGTCTGGTTCCGGCTGACGGGTTTTATGAGTGGCAGGCCCGCGAGCAGGGAAAATTCCCTCAGTACATCCGTATGCGCTCTGGCGAGCTGTTTGCGTTCGCCGGACTGTGGTCGGAATGGGACAGCGGACAGGAAATCATGCAGACCTTCACCATCATCACCACCGCGGCCAACAGGGATATTGAACCCATCCACCACCGCATGCCGGTTATCCTCATGCCGACAGACTACGACCGCTGGTTGAGCCCCTCATCAGAGGAATATCAGAGTTTGCTGAAACCTTTGAAAGAGGGTTTACTGGATCATTATGAGATAACAAAAACCGTCAACTCGCCGAAAAACGATAGCGAAGAATGCATCCTTCCCTTCAAACACACCTGATCTATTTTTTACGCATGATTGCCAGCCATTCCTTGCCCTGGCGTCTCTCGTTGGAAAGCATACATTTCTCGAGACGTTCGATCTCGAAGTCTTGAGAAAAGTGGTTCCGGATATCCGCCTCACTGGTGTTGAACGGGGGGCCGCCTTCCTCCCCTGTCTCATAAAACAAACCGAACAGCAGTCCGCCAGGCTTTAAAATACGTGATACGGTTTTCACATATGCCGGTCGTTGGTCAGGACGGATCGCACAGAAAAATGTCTGCTCCAGCAGACTGTCGTAGGCCCGGTCATGTTTCGACTCCAGCTCAAAAAAATCCCTGTGCAAAACCTGCGCGTCCAGCGTCTTCTGGTTCAAAGAGTTTTGCAGAAGTTTCACCGCTCCGGGAGAAAAGTCGACTCCTGTGACCCGGAATCCCCGCTCGGCGAAAAAAATCACCTCATGCCCCTGACCACACCCGGGTACCATTAAAGATCCCGGCTGAATCACCTGGTCCTCCCACATACGGACGAAGGGGGCCGCCGTCTCCCCCAAGTCCCAGGCGAGATCGTTTTCATCGTAATGCTTCTGCCAGTCGGCCTGTTCGTAGCCATTGCGCATTTCTTCATTCATATTACTTATTTTCCCTTCGCATCCTTTGCACAGCGAAACCCTCCGTTTATGTAACGGGTGTTAGGTTCCCGTGAATCGCGGTAAGCATGCACGATCTGCTCCTGGGTGTTGCCCCAGGAACCGCCGCGGATCACTTTAGCCGTGCCCGTTTTGGATCCCTTAGGGTTGCGCTGCAGAGTTTTAGAATAATAGTCGGGTTGGTACCAGTCCTGCACCCACTCCCATACATTGCCCGCCATATCATACAATCCGTAACGGTTGGGATTGCGGGTGCCCACGGGCCGCGTACGCTTGCCGGCATTATTCCCATACCAGGCGTAGAGATCGATAATATCCCTGTCCCAGAAGTACCAACCCGTGGTTTCACCGCGAGCGGCCTTTTCCCATTCCGCCTCGGTAGGCAGACGTTTCCCCATTTTGCTGCAAAATTTTAAAGCTTGCTGATAAGTCACCTTTTCCACCGGGCACAGGGGACACTTTGCGAAATAACTTGGATTGGTGCCCGTAAGATTCAGATACTGAAGTTGGGTGACTTCATACTTATCCATATAAAATGCGTCGAGATAAACAGGGTGGGCGGGTTCTTCATTGGCGTTCACCCCGTTTCGTCCCATAACAAATTCCCCGGCAGGAATCAGCACCATTTCCGACAGACGCTTTAATTCCCGTTCTTCACGCTCATGCTTTTCATGTAACTGTTGCAACGCTTTCTCAGAAAAATGGTCATCTTTATCGGCCACTGCCGGGGACGCGACTCCCAGGAATACGGACAAACACATCAACCACGAAATTTTCTTAATACAGTACCTCATGGCGATTCCTCAACTTCTGGAATAATTTTCCAAGTTTTGAAACGCGGCACGAGCCATGGCTTCTACCGCTTCTAAAGCGTTCCCGCCGATGTGCGGGGTGACCATTAAACGGGGATGACTTAAAAATTCCACGTCATCCGGAGGTTCCTGGGAAAAGACATCCAGAGCCGCACCCGCGATCGTTTCCCCTTTTAAAGCCTCTTTTAATGCCGCCTGATCGACCACCTCGCCCCGGCTGGTATTGATCAAAAAAGCCGTCGGCTTCATGGCGCGAAGAGCGGTTGCGTCAATCATATTTCCCGTTTCCTTTGTCAACGGAACATGCATGGAAATAATATCGGCCCCCGCCAGCACTTCTTCCAGGCTTTTTTCCAGTGCCCCGGTCTTTTTGCAGAATTCAGCCTTGTCGACGATATCGCGAATCCAGACGGTACACCCAAACGGTTTCAACAACTGCACCACTTCCTGGCCGATATTCCCGCACCCCACAATTCCAATAACTCTTCCCTGCAGCAGGTGGCCGCCGTCTTTGATCCATTGTCCCCGCTTGAGAGCCAACCCTACTTTGAACACGTTGTGGCACAGCCCCAGCATGAAACTCAGAGTCAGTTCCGCCACCGAACGCCGGTTGACACCGGGAGTCCATCCCAGTTGCACAGAATGTCGCTTCAGGGCCTCCTGATCGATGGTATCGAGACCCACTCCATATTTGGCAATGATTTTTAATTGAGGCAGAGCGGCAAGTACCGGCTCAGTAATTGGATCCCGACCAACCAGCAGGGCATCGGCCTCACTCGCAAACTGGATCAACTCGTCCTCGCTCAGGTAACGGCCCTTCTCATTAAACAAAGGCCGCGGGAAAAGACCGGAGAGCTCCTCTCTCAGAGTGGAGGAACTACAAATTGGTGGGGGAGTAACTGCCACCCGCAGAGATTTCCGGTTCATGGCCCCGAACCGAAAATTCTATAAACTATGGACGAACCAGCGATAAAAGTCCCAGCCGCCGAACCGAGATTCGCGAAAAAGAAAATCAGAAATACCCGAATCACACCATTTTTCCACCACATGGAAAAATGGGCAATATCCTCGCGCATCGACTCAAAATCAGCCACCTTGGGTTTCCGGATAAAGGATTCCACGATACCGACCACCATTCCGGCCCCGATGGTCGGATTGAGCGAAGTCAAAGGCGCGGCCAGAAAAGCCGCCAACACCGAAATCGGATGCGCAAATGCGATGGCCGCCCCCAGGGCGCTCAAACCGCCATTGATCACAACCCACTGGATAATCAGTTCCGTGCCTAACTCAGGCGAGCGAAAGTACCCGACGGCAAACATGCTCATAATAAACAGGCCTATCCCCCAACCGATATAATAACCGGTTCTACTTGGAGGAGGTCTCCTATCGAGTTCATTCAATTTTTCTGAATCGGGAGGACTTTCAAACGCGGGCAACATGCCGACCAGATGGCCCGCGCCCACCATCGCCAGAATATTTTTGGGGCCGTCGGATGACTTCGTCATCTCGATCAGTTTCCCGACCATGTACTGGTCGCGCTCGTCAATAAGCACTTTCTTGACGGATGGCAAAACTTCTCCAAATTCCTCCACCAGAGAGTGAAGCATGTCGCCTTCCTTGAGATCCTCAATCTGCTGTTCGGTAACTTCCTCGCCGACAAAAATACTGGCGATCAAACTGGATATCAGCTTCAATTTCTGCCAGAATGAAACTCTGCGGTACATGCGTTGCAGAGTAGTGGTGATATCCCGATCGATGACTTCGAGCGGCAAATTATATTCTGCGGAAAGTTCAATTGCTTTCACCATTTCCTGGCCAGGTTCCACGCCAATTTTTTCTGCCAGCCGCTTCTGATAGGCGGTCAGAGCCAGATTAATCAGAAGCAGAGATCCTTTGCCCTGGCGCAAAACCTGGTAAATATCCAGGTTCTTCCACATGGATTTTTGAACAAGGTTTTGAAAACGGGGGGGACATAATTCTATGGCAATACGGTCGTATTCCCCGGTTCGGATCTTCTCCTCAACCAGATCAACGCTTTTTTGGGAAACGTGAGCTGTTCCCACCAGGGTAATATTGACTCCGTTGACCTGAACTGTTTTAACAATATCCTGGGTATTATCCACAAATTCCTTTCTCGACCCGGCAGAGAGTATCGTAAACTGTGCAAAGGAAAATATCGGCAAATCCCGCCGCCCCGAAAGGGACGGTCGTTACATCTCAGGGCTTTTAGCCCCTGGAAATGGTGGGGAACAGCGATAGGGTTTCTGGCCGTTATCAGCCTTCTAATGTAACATATCCTCAATTTTGTTCACAAGAACCAATACCCGGACATGCAACCGTTCAAACTGACATCTGATTTTAAACCCTCGGGCGATCAACCGCAGGCCATTGAATCCCTTGTCAAAGGATTTCAAAAGCCCAACGGCATTCACCAGACTCTTCTGGGAGTCACCGGTTCAGGCAAAACCTTTGCCGTGGCCAACATCGTCGAACAAATCCAGCGGCCCACCCTGGTGCTGGCGCACAACAAAACCCTTGCGGCGCAGTTGTACAACGAATTCAAGGCATTCTTTCCCGACAACGCCATAGGTTACTTCGTGAGTTATTACGATTATTACCAGCCGGAAGCTTATATGCCTACGACCGATACCTTCATCGAAAAGGACGCATCGATCAATGATGAAATCGATAAGATGCGCCATGCCGCGACACACGCCCTGTTCGAGCGGCGAGATGTATTGATCGTCGCCAGCGTTTCCTGCATTTACGGCCTGGGCTCTCCGGAAGCCTACCACGGAATGCTGTTGTTCCTGGAACCCGGCATGACTTTGGAGCGAGACCAGGTCCTGCGCAAATTGATAGACATTCAATACAAGCGCAACGATATCGATTTCCAGCGGGGGACATTCCGGGTCCGGGGGGATGTGGTGGAGGTACTCCCGGTTTACGAGCGAAATGAAGCGATCCGGATCGAATTTTTCGGGGACGAAATCGAAACGCTCACCTGTTTCGACCCGGTCACGCTGAAGACCCTGCGCACGCTGGAGCGCATCGCCATCTATCCCGCCAGCCATTACACCACGCCCAAGGACAAGCTGGAGCAGGCGCTGGTGAGCATTAAAGAGGAAATGGTTGAACGCGTTCAATATTTCAGAAACCAGAATATGTTGATCGAGGCACAACGCATCGAACAGCGTACGATGTTTGATCTGGAGATGATCCGAGAGATCGGGTATTGCCAGGGCGTCGAAAACTATTCACGCCACTTAATGGGCCGTGAACCGGGAAGCCCGCCCCCGACCCTGCTCGATTATTTTCCCGATGACGCTCTGTTCGTGATCGACGAAAGTCATGTCACGATGCCGCAACTGAACGGAATGTACAAAGGAGATAGGGCCCGAAAAGAAACTCTTATCCGCTACGGCTTTCGATTGCCTTCGGCATTTGACAACCGGCCATTGATGTTTTCCGAGTTTGAAAGTCGCACCAACAACCGCCTTTACGTGTCTGCCACACCAAATGAATACGAAAGCAAACAATCCGGCGACCGTATAGTTGAAATGATTGTTCGCCCGACCGGTTTGGTCGATCCGCCTATCGAAGTGCGGCCGGTGACGGGCCAGGTGGACGATCTATACCAGGAAATACGAAAACGCACCGAGCGCAATCAACGCACACTGGTCACCACGCTGACCAAAAGGTTTGCGGAAGACCTGGCGGAGCATTTCACGGAAACGGGCCTGAAGGTTAAATACCTTCATTCCGACATTGTGACCATTGAACGGATGCAGATTATCAGAGAATTGCGGCTGGGAGAGTTCGATGCATTAATCGGAATCAACCTGTTACGCGAGGGGCTGGACATTCCCGAAGTCTCCCTGATTGCCATTCTGGATGCGGACAAAGAGGGGTTTTTGCGTTCCAGCACCTCGTTAATTCAGACTGCAGGCCGAGCCGCGCGGAATCTTGATGGATATGTCATCATGTATGGTGACACCATCACACCCAGTATGCAAAAAGCCATTAACGAAACCGAGAGGCGGCGGCAAATCCAGGTGGAATACAATGAAACCCACGGCATCACTCCTGTTTCCATTAAAAAATCGATCCAGGATTCCCTGGTAGGTCTGGAAAAATTTTCTCTGGCCCCAGTGGTCGAGGAAGAGGAGGAAGAGTATCTGCCAGGAGGAAATCTTATCGACCTGGCGGCCCGCCTGGAAAAACAAATGCACGCCGCCGCTCAAGCGTTGGAATTCGAGCGCGCTGCTCAACTGCGGGACCGGATCAAGCGATTGCGGGAAAAGGACCTGGGGATTATTTAGAAAATCAGGGCCGCTGGGGACCACGCCGTTCCCCCAACCGGGTCTCCATAAACTGGCGCAGAATTTTATCCTGCTCGGGTGACGGCTTGAAAAACTCCAAGCCTGTTACGAAGGGTTCATTTTTACTACCGGGGTTTTTGCGGACATTGCGAACTTGTGCCCTCACCTTGGATAATTCCCCGAAAGCCAGATTGACCGTGAGAAGGATAAAGTCTCCTTTGGTCAACTTTTGTGTATGGGTGATCAACACTCCTGACAGGCTCAGGTCGCGGATCGTTCCCTTGAAGCTGGTATTAAGAGCATCCCCTTCCATCGTAAACGAAAAGGGAAAATTAGCCTTATGCCGATTATTCCTCCTCAATTTATAACTGGTAAAGCTTTTGGGATACTCGAGAATCATAAGACGAACCGGTTGAGCCACCGAGTACAACACCAGAGTCTTGAAATCAAAATAAGTGCCATCGGAAGTAAAACTCAGACTGCACCCGGTGAGTGGGGCGATTTTAATATAATCTCCCTGAAAAACTGGATAGTCTACGATGAGATACTCATCCTCCACCCAACCGCGCAGGCCTACCTGATATTTCTCTCCCCGCAGGGTGATCATTATCTTTTTGCCCAGGGCCAGATGCAGACCGGTTTTAGTTACCACCTTCATATCAAATCGCCATATTCAACAATATAAAATCAGCCATGTATACAAAATCGGCATAAACCGTAATATATCTTTAGTTATTTTTGTAGATTCCAGGCGAAACTGAGGATTAAATTCCGCTTTCCTTCAGTTCCAGCACTTCTTCGGTGTGTGGAACCTGAGGATAGAATTTGTTATAGGCTTCGATGATTTTACGGACAATGGGGGCGGCGGCAGAGCCGCCATGTCCGCCATGTTCAACAATGACAGCAACTGCGATCTCCGGATTTTCAAACGGAGCGTAACCAGCAAACCAGGCATGATCGCGGTGCAAATAGGGTATTTCATCATCCTTATTGAAATCGGCCTTTAAACGGACCACCTGGGCCGTCCCGGTTTTCCCGGCAACTTTGATGTCTTTGAGTCGCGCCCGCCACCCGGTTCCCCGTTTTTCATTGACCACCCCGAACAGCCCTTGTTGAATCTGGGTTAACGTGTCAGGTTGCCCTTCCAATTTCTGCTCGATATGGGGAAATACTTCCTTAATGATCCGTCCATCCTTATCTCGAACTTGCCGGACCAAATAGGGTTTCAACACCATTCCCCCATTGGCCACTGTGGCCACCATTCGGGCTTGCTGAATGGGTGTAACCAGATTGAAGCCCTGACCAATGGAAGCCGAAATGGTTTCGCCGATCAGCCATTCCTCTCCCCGGGCTTTGAGTTTCCAATCTCTCGTGGGGACCAACCCCGGTTTTTCGCCTATCAGGTTGACCTGGGTGGGCACACCCAACCCCAGCATCTTGGCGTAACGCCCGAGCGTATCAATACCTAATCGGTGACCGACGGTATAAAAATAGACATCGCAGGACTGCACCAGGGCATCATGCAAATTCACATCTCCATGCCCTCCCCGGTTCCAACAGCGATAAGACCTCCGGCCTAATTTGAAATAACCTGGACAGAAAACCGTATCCTCCGGGGTTATTATTTTTTCCTCCAAAGCGGCATAAGCAGTCACAATCTTATAAACGGATCCTGGGGGGAACTGACCATCTATCGCTTTATTTTGCAGTGGATGCTGTTTGTTAAAAATTAATTTGCGCCAATCATGGACAGAAATTCCAGAGGAAAACATATTTGGATCAAACGCGGGTTTGCTGGCCATCGCAAGGATTTCTCCGGTCCGAACTTTCATCACGACTGCGGAACCGTTGATCGGTTCTTCCTCGGTTCCGGTCATTAATTCTTCGACCACTTTCTGAATTCTCAAATCCAGCGTCAAGACCAGATGATTGCCGCTTTGAGGAGGATTCTTCCGAAGTACGGCTAATTCCCTTCCTGAAACGTCTACCTCAACTTCCTTGTAACCTTTTTTCCCTTTCATCTCCTCTTCAAATAAAAATTCGATTCCTTCCTTTCCTACCAGATCGCCCATTCGGTAACCCGGTTCCCCTTTCATCAGTTTGTCCTTATTGATCTCACCCAAATATCCAAACACGTGAGCCGCCATATCTTTGTAGATATAATTTCTCAAAGGCTCTACTTTCAGATGGATTCCTCCCAACAAACGGTTATTTTCCTCCACGAAAGCCACCTGCTCGCGTTGGATATCCGCCTTGATAAGCACATCTGAGAACGGTTGCGATTGCCGGATATCCTGTTTGACTTTGGGGATGTCAAAATCAATTTTTTCTTTCAAGGTGTTCAGTGTTTCTCCCAGGTCCCGCACATCCTCCGGAGTAATGTACAAATTGAATGACGGCCGGATGGAAACCATTGTCATACCATTGCGGTCGGTAATCTCACCTCGATAAGAGGGCAAAGAGACCAGGCGCACCCGGTTGCTTTCGGACAAACCCATGAAATCGGTTCCCTTCAGGACCTGCAGATACCAGACACGCAACCACAGCCCCAGAAAACTCAGGATCACCAAAAACGCGAAGAATTTAATTTTCCTTCGAACGCCGTCTGAATAATCGCGGGTGTAAAGGTGGACACTCACTTCCGGGGTCCCTCCAGAATGGGAAATTTACGTACAACAAGTTTCCGGCTCCAGTTGATAAAAAAGAACAGAATCGGTCCTATCAATGCATTATACATGGCGTAAACCGGGAGTGTGTTGAACAGAAAACTGAAGGGAATTTGCGCCTTGAGAAGCGTGATCATGAGCAGGTAGTATACCAGTCCATCGAAAAAAGACGAGGCCAGCAAAATGACGGAAATAGGGACAAACCCAATCACCATCAGCTTGTCCTTCAAGCTGGAAAAGGTGAATCCGATAATGCTTTTGGATAGAGTGTTGACTCCTAATAATCCTCCGGAAAGGCAGTCCTGTATCAAGCCGATACTAAACCCCACCCAGACCCCACGCTCTTCTTTGAGGAGTACTCCACAGTAAACGGCCAGAATCAAAGCCAGATCCAAAGTGATCCCGTTCACCGAAAAAATGCTTAAAAGGCTGGTCTGAATGGAGAAGAGAAGAATGTATATGACTGCAAAAACTAAAATAATCATGTTGGCAGATTATTTCACGATAAAAGGATAAGAACTTCCTCCAAACGCCCGAAATCCGCGCTGGGAGCAATGGTGATCTCCTGAAACAAACCCTGCGTGGCCTTGGTGATGCTGATTACGGTTCCCACGACCAGCCCCTTGGGATAAAGCCCACCCAGGCCGGAAGACAAAACCTGGTCGCCGACATTGACTTCGGCCGTAATCGGAACGTACTTCATTTCGCAAAACTCCATCCCGGTTCCAACCACCACCCCGGCAATGCGATCATTGCTGAACAGGGTATCCACCGCGCTCCGGCCATCCACAATGAGTAGAACCTTGGACGTGTTCAGACCCGCCTGAATCACATGCCCCACCACGCCGGAATGGGTGACAACCGCCAGGTTTTCGCGAATACCATCCTGAGTTCCCTTGTCGACAAAAACCACCCGAGCCCATTGGGTCGCGTCCCGCCCAATCACCGTAGCAACAACGGATTTAAGACTCCGGTTCTCCTGGTACTCCATTAAATCGCCCACACGGCTTCTCCGGCGAAGCTCCTCATTCAATTCGTTATTCTGCCGAATCAGCTTGTCGATTTCCTGCCGGAGTGTTTCGTTTTCTTTAGAAACATCAGCTACCAGAATATAGTGATCCACTACGTTGCTGACGGAGTCCAGAGTATTGGTGATCAGGTTTTGAACCGGGGACACGGCCCACATTAAAACGGTTTCAAAAAAGGTGGGAGTTTGCGAGCGTCGAATGTCGAAGGTCATCAGAGCAAACGATGCCAGAACCAGCGACACGAGAATTATTATATTTTTGCGATCACTGAGTTTTTTCCGTAACACGTTAGAACGTAACTTTTTTAAGTAGTTTGTGGTCTGACAACAGTTTTCCGGCGCCCAGAGCCACCGCTGAAAGAGGATCCTCGGCAAGTGTAATGGGCAGGCCCGTCGATTCCCGAAGTAAAATATCCAGCCCCTTGATCAAAGAACCGCCTCCGGCCACCACGACTCCTTTGTCCACAATGTCTGCCGCCAGCTCGGGAGGCGTTCGCTCCAGAGCAATTTTGACTGACTCAACGATAGTGCTGAACGTTTCCTGCAATGCCTCGCGTATTTCCTCATCGGAAATCACCAGGGTTTTGGGAATACCCGCGACCAGATCCCGTCCTTTGATTTCCATGGTGATCCTCTGCTCGAGAGGATAAGCGGAACCAATCTTGATTTTGATTTCCTCCGCAGTCCGCTCACCGATCAACAGGTTGTATTTCCGCTTCACGTAATTGACGATCGCCTCGTCCATTTCATCGCCCGCCACACGCACTGACTTACTGTAAACGATACCGGACATGGAGATGATTGCCACCTCGGTGGTGCCACCGCCTATATCGATGATCATGTTGCCGTAGGCCTCCTGGATAGGCAAATTCACTCCCAGGGCGGCGGCCATCGGCTCTTCAACCAGAAATACTTCCCGCGCCCCGGCGGATTCAGCGGAATCCCGCACAGCACGTTTTTCAACCTGGGTAATACCGGAGGGCGCGGCAATCACTACTCGCGGCCGCACCAGGGATTTCCGGTTATTGTGAACTTTCTGGATAAATTTACTGATCATCTGCTGAGTCACCTCAAAATGCGCGATGACCCCATCCTTCATCGGACGGATGGCTTCAATACTACCCGGCGCCCGGCCCAGCATCTGTTTGGCCTCGGCTCCTACCGCCATTACTTCCTTAGTCTGGGTATTTATCGCCACCACAGAGGGTTCGCGCAGGCAGATACCCTTACCATTCACAAAAACGAGGGTATTGGCCGTACCCAGATCAATGGCCAAATCATTAGAAAACAAATCCCAAAAGAAATTGAACACAACTGTTATCCTGAAAAGGAGGTTGATAAATTTTAGATTAAATGATTGTTTTATATAATAATAGTCTTATTTCTAGAGGAAAGGAAATTCACACGACCCGCATCAAATCCGGAGTATTCTCCGGACCTCAAAGCAGGAGCTCCGAGCATATTTTTGAAATAAGGCTGTAATAAACAGGTTGCGAATTAGTTCCCGGTGGACTAACATAATCCGTTTAAATTTTAACATCTTTTGGCACGCTGTGGGAGTGTAAATCCATGCTCAACTTTATTCGCAAACAGGCTGATACCTGGCTGATCAAAGCCATCCTCTGGCTCATCGTTTTCGCCTTTGTCGCTACTATTTTCTACTCATGGGGAGCAGGAGGTCAGTTTGGGGGTGCCAACAAAACAGTCGCCACCGTCAATGGCATGGAAATTAAACTCAGTGAATTCGATCGCGCCTACGGCAATATCCTCAACTTTTACCGCGATCAGTTTCGCGACCAGTTCTCGGAAGAAATGGTGGCGAAGCTTAAATTGAAAGAAAACGCTCTGGATGCCCTCATTTTAAACAGGCTTCTGATTCTCGAAGCGGAAAAAATGAATCTCACGGTCAGCGATGAGGAGCTTGCGGACAGAATTTCAAAACAACCGCAATTTCAAAAAGACGACAAATTCAGTAATAACCTCTATCAGAATTTCCTGAATTTTTACCGCCTCAGCCCAAGAGAGTATGAAGAAAATCAACGGACCAACCTGCTCCGCGAAAAACTTGAGGGGGTCGTTAAATCTTCCACGCAAATCTCAGAATCTGAGATACGGGAAGCCTACGACAGGGAAAATGAAAAAATAAAATTCAAATACATCGGCTTTTCCAGGGACTATTTCAAACCCGCGGACCAGCCCGCCGACGAGGAACTTCAAAAATATTTTGATTCACACAAAAGCCAATTCGAAGTACCGGAGCAAATTCAAGTCCAATATGTGAAACTGACCCCTTCGATGGTTGAAGACAAGGTCGAGATTTACGATGAAGATATCAAGGATTACTACGAAGCCAATGAGGCAAAGTATTTCATCAAAAAACAATATAAAGCCAGCCACATCCTGATTAAAAATGATTATCAGTTTCCTTTCGACCAGGATCTAACGGACGAAGAAAAGGAAAAACTGTTAAATGAAGCCGAAGAAAAAACCAGAATTAAAACGGATGAAATTCTGAAACAGATCAAGGAAGGTGCTGATTTCGCGGAAATGGCAAAAAAGCATTCCGCCGATCCGGCTTCAGGAGCCAACGGTGGTAGCCTGGGACAATTCTCCAAGGGAATGATGGTTCCCGATTTTGAAGCGGCGCTTGACCAATTGAAACCCGGTGATCTGAGCGATCCCGTTAAAACCCAGTTTGGCTTCCACATTATTCGGCTGGACGAGGTTAAACCGGAACGGACGAAGCCTCAGGCGGAAGTTCAGGATGAAATCAAAAAATTTCTCAAGGAAGATAAGGCTAGAAAACGCATTCGGAGAATCGCTAAAAAGATCAGAAAGGCCGCCGGAGCCGGCAATGATTTGGCCAAGGCCGCCCAGGAATATAGTGCGGCCATCCTGACCACCGAATTCATTTCCAAATCTACCCATAACGTTCCGGAAATAGGCAACGTTCCAGAATTCTTCAATACGGCTTTTTCACTTGCGGGTGAGGAATTGAGCGAACCCGTCAACACAGAGGAAGCCTCTTACCTTCTGAAAGTGACGGCGCGTAAGGACCCTTACCTTCCGAAGTTAAATGACGTGTTGAGCGAAGTCACACAAGCGGTAGTGGAGGAAAACAACAAAGCGGCCACTGAGAAGCAGCTCAAATCCCTTGGGGAGCGCCTGAAGACCGAAAAGAATATCGAAAAATTGGCCGAGGAACTGAAAATGACGGTGGAGGAAACTCCATTTATCAACCGCACTGACTCCATTCCCGGCATCGGCAATATTCAGACCATCAAGGATGCCGCGTTTCTTTTGCAACCGGGTGAAACGACCACCGGTTCGAGCCGAGGAGCTTATTATTTAATTCAATTGGTGGAACGGGAAGCCGCGGGAGAAATGGACCCGGAGAAGTCCAAAAAACTTTACGCCCGACTCAAAAACGAAAAATCTCGTGCGGTATTTCAGGAGTGGACCGAAAAAATCAAGGAAAGCGCCGATATCCTGATCGACCAGACTCTTCTGTAAGCAACAAAGATGTCACCCTGAGCCTGTCGAAGGGCGACATCTTAAATGCTGCATGTTTCGACCAAGACAGAGGCTATCGCACGCGCCACGAATCGGTTTCCCGGCCAGTATAATTTCTTTCAACCTGCTGGTGTATCTTGAGAATTTTTTCAAGCAGTTCGCCAATGTCCCGCGCCAGCACACGGATCATCTCTTCCTTGCCCTGCCCTCCCAAATCGTAAATGATATCGGGCACAAACCCGCATTTCCGAATGGCTGTATGCGTTCCCCATTCCAGCGAAGACCCTTCCCGCTGTTTGACGCTTTTGGGTTCTTTGGCACGATCGAATGAGGCGATCTTGAACTTCAGTTTCTTGCAGGCTTTTAAAATGGAATCGGTGAACTTGATGTTCATCACCGCCCTCATTTCCGGATCAAAGTGCATGGCAGTCAATACGATTTTGGCAACATGCTGTGATGCCCCAAATTGCGGAGCCGCAACGGTAAAAATATCGCTCCCGTTTTTAACGATACGCCCGGGAATAGCCGCCACGTCCTCTGCCCGGCAGGCACCGGGCAAACCCACTCCAATATTTGACTGCACCTCGGGAATCAATATTCCTATCCTATTTTGCTTGAGCGTATCGACAGTGGCCGACAGGCTTTGAATCACTTCAAACCGCTTTTGCGCTTGAAACAGAGAGGCCATTGGGTCCACACTCCCTGCCTTATCACCAGTGGAAATGCCGTTGAAGATACCTACTGTCACCATCCCCTTGGCCTTTTGAATCGCTGAAGACAAACCTGATTTCAGCGCCAGCCCCGAGGCAATAGCGGCGGAAAGTACGCATCCGGTTCCGTGCCAGTCAATTTTCCCGAGGCGTGTCCCTCCAAAAATCTCGTATTGCTTTCCGTCGAAGAAAAAATCGTCGGCGTCGCCTTTGGAATGCCCCCCTTTGATCAATACGTTGCGGGCCCCGAGTTTACAGATCGCCCTGGCGGCCTTCAAACGGTCCTGTGGATTCTTAATGCGAACGCCCGACAAAATCTCCGCTTCAGGAATATTGGGTGTCACCAGCAGAGCCAGCGGCAGAAGTTTTTCCTTGAGCGCCTCCACTCCCTTTTTAGAAAGCAGAGTTTTCCCGCTGGAGGATTTTATGACAGGGTCCACCACCAGATTTTTGATCCGCGCCCGCTTCAAATGTCTGGCGACGCATTCCACCAGCGCTTCATTACCCAGCATGCCGGTTTTCACGGCGGCGGGTTTGCCGTCTTCCAGAACGGCTTTCAATTGCGCCTCCACTTCCTCCGGCGGCAAATCGAACGTCGCTTGAACGCCTCTGGAGTTTTGGGCGGTGATGGAGGTGATAACCGAAGTCGCGATCAACTCATGAGCGGAAATGGTTTTAATATCCGCCTGAATACCGGCTCCGCCGCTGGAATCCGAGCCGGCTATGGTCAATACCGATGAAACCTGTTTCATAGTCACACAATCCTTTAATGATAGAAATTCGGCGGGCTTGAGAACAAGTGCGCCGGATGTTGAACCGAATGGGATAAATTTTAAATTTGATGCTGGAGATCGTTCCGGCACACAGCCTAACCCACTGTCACGGATTTGGCAAGAGAACGCGGCTTGTCCACGTTTCTTTTGAGAGAGGTGGCGGTAAAATAGGCAAACAGTTGAGCGATAACCATCTGAATCAGCGGTGCAATTACAGGAGGTACCGGCGGCAGAATCAGTTCCTCACTGAACAAGCCCTGATTGCGGTTACCCTCGTCGAAATGGATTCCCAAGACAAATCCATTTCTTGCGCGGATTTCTTCCACACTGGCCAGGGTAGACTCGTACAAAACTTTTTCAGAATTCGGGGGGATGAATACGATGGAATTGATATCTGAGTCGATCATGGCCAGGGTACCGTGCTTCAAAAACCCGCAGGGCATTCCCTCCGCATGAACATAGGCGACTTCCTTCATTTTCAGGGCGGATTCCAAGGCTATGGGATAATACACTCCCCGCCCCAGGTACAACCAGTTTTTGACATTGCGGTGGTTATGGGCGACCCGATGAATAAACCCTGACCGTTCGTTCAGAATCCCTTCGATAATATCGGGCAGGGACCGTAGCGATTTCATGAACCCGTCGTACGTTTTCCTGGCGATTTTTTTATTCTTGAGCCCCAGCTTCAAGGCCGTGCGGGTTAACAGAATCATCTGCGCCAGTGCCGCCTTGGTACTGATGACGCAGATTTCCGGACCCGATCCCTGCAGAACCGGGCAATCCACCAAACGGGAGAGCGTCGACCCCATCACATTAACGATAGCGCCGGTTTTTGCACCCCGTGACTGGGCATATTTGATGGCTGATATGGTGTCGTAAGTCTCGCCCGACTGAGAAGCCGCCAGCACAAAACTGTCTTTGTCGACCGGAGACAAAGAAGCAAACTCATCCGAACTGATCGCCGGAATATAACGACCCGCCAATGCAGAAAAGATATAGGTGCCATAAAGAGTCACATAATAGGTCGTCCCCACACCGACTAAATGCGCTGATTTACTCTTATGAATCATGTTCACCAGACGGTCAACGGTTTTCTCTTCCACTTCCAGCGCGTTCACCACGGTCTGCGGTTGCTCATAAATTTCCTTGAGCATGTAATGCGGATAACCACCCTTCTTGGAGGTTTCGCTGTCCCATTCCATCCGCGTGATGGGCTTGTTGATCTCCTCCCGGGTCAATAAATTCTTGACGATGTAACCATCCTTGGAGACGATGGCATATTCGTCATCGTCGATGATCACCGCATTTTTAGTGTGGTCAATAAACGCGTTAAAATCCGAGCCGATGAATTTCACTTCATCCCCGATTCCCAGAAGCAATGGAGATTCCCTTTTGGCACAATAGATCTGGTCAGGCTGGTGGCTGGTGATGAAAGCGATCGCAAAGGTTCCTTCCAGAAGCTTGACGGTTTGAATAAGGCTGGCCTCGAGATCGCCTGTTTTTGCGTAAAATTTTTCCAGCAAATGGGGAATGACTTCGGTATCGGTTTCCGACTGAAATCGGTGCCCTTCTTTTTGCAGTCGGACTTTCAGTTCCTGGTAATTGGAGATAATGCCGTTGTGAATCACGGCGAAATTCTTATCGCAGGACAGAAAAGGATGGGTGTTGTTGCGGGTAACCTGGCCGTGTGTGGCCCAGCGGGTATGGGCGATGCCGAGATGGGTCGAGTGCCTCAGAATATTTTCCTTCTGATAAACATCACCCACGCCTCCCACGTTTTTTTTGACAATGATGCTATTGCGGTTCATCAAAGCCACACCGCAGGAATCATAACCCCGGTATTCAAGATTACGAATTCCCTCAAACAAAACATTCGCGATGTCTTTAAGGCCGACCGCCCCCGTAATCCCACACATAACTGTTTCTCTCTATTTGCTCGTAATGGAATAATGAGCAGGCAGGGTTTTACCTGGTGGAATGATAGTTCCGGGTTCAATCGAATTCCCGGCGCCGATGATGACATCATCCCCGATAAACGCACCCAGCTTCAGAATTCCCGTGTCCTTGGATTTCTTCTGATGCTTGATTTTAATGGTACTCCAGTCCAACTGCCGGTTGACAGTCATCGTACCCGCGCCAATATCCACGTTTTCTCCCAATACGCTGTCTCCAATAAAGGACAGGCGGCCGATATGGGAGTTTTTCTGCACCACGCAGTTTTTCAGTTCCACTCCATACCCCACAGAACAATTATCCTCCAATGCCGTGTAACTGCGGATCAGGGAATTGTTTCCAATATAGCAACCTTTACCAATGGAACAGGGCCCCTCCAGTACTGCTCCGGCCTTGATTATCACGTCATCATCGATGTGAACGGTTCCTGTGATGGTGACGTTCGCCTCCAAAGTGGCGGTTTTGGCAATCCGGGAATGCTCCCAGGAGTCCATGATGATCTTATTGGCGCGCAAAATTTCCCAGGGATAAACGACATCCAGCCATTCGTCTTCCCACATCGAGGCTCGCAGTCCGTCTTCCTCGACAAGCTCCTTGATCGCTTTTTCCATGGATCGCTTATTTTTTTCCAGCAATTTAAAAAACCGTTCCGGAAGAATATACACGCCCGCCAAAACATAATTTCCAAGGTTATCGCCTTTGGGCTTCTCGATAATTTTGGTGATATTCATGTTGGCATTCAGAAACACGTTGCCGAACATCTCGTTGGAAGGCGGCAGGCAAATAGAGGCAACCGGCCCCTTGAAGGCGTGAAAGGATTGCTGGGTTTTGGTAAAAATATTTTCCGCGGTGACGATATCCCCGTAAATAAGCATAAAATACTCGCCCGGCAGAACTTTATTCTTGATCTTCAGGACAGCATCGCCGATCCCGCCTGCCCGGTTTTGCTCCACATATTGAATATTCATTCCATTGTGGACATGCTCGCCGATCTGCTGGATCAACTTGTCTTTCCGATGGCCGACCACCACAAAAATGTCATGTATTCCCGCTTTTTGGAGAAGGTCAAGACTGTGATCGAACAGATACTTCCCGGCCACGCTGATCATGGGGTTGGGCCGGGTATCGGTAAAAGGTTTGAGGTTGTCACCTTTTCCGGCGGCAAGGATTACTGCTTTCATGGATTATCTTTCGAATTCGGTTGATTTGGGGAAACGAGGGCGCTGGTCTGTCAGGCTTGAACAATCTGTTCGGCTTTTTTTAAATCTTCGACAGAATTGATTCCAAAGATTTCATCCGCGTTCCGGGTCGAATGACAAGCTACCTGTTGACCATCATTCACAAGAACGCCAACGGTATCCGTCAGATAATACTCACCCTGAGCGTTGCCACGGCCAATAGAAGCTAAAGCCTTGAAAAGAATACCCTTATCAAAACAATAAACGCCTGAGTTGTATTCGTCAACAGTTTTTTCCTGTTCGCTGGCATCCCGGACCTCTACAATCCTCAAAACGGCCCCATCCGCCCCCCGGATAACCCGGCCGAAATCCTTCTTTTCATTGGCTTTAAGGCTCAGCAGGGTGCATCTGGCGTGTGATTCGCGGTGCTCCTTGATCAGGGCCTGAAGGGTGCTTGACTGAATCAGCGGCATATCTCCACACAGGATTAAAACCTCCCCCTCAAAATCCGCCAGCGCGGCCTCTGCCTGCATAACCGCATGGCCGGTACCCAACTGATCGGCCTGCTCCACAAACTCGACGGTGCGGCCGCTACAGGATTGTTTCACTTCCTCTGCCTGGTAACCCACCACCACAATGACGCGCTCCGGATTCAGACAATCAACGGTATCCAGAACATGGGTCAATAGAGGGCGTCCTGCCAACAAGTGCAGAACCTTGGGGCAGTCGGATAACATACGAGTTCCCTTACCCGCCGCCAGAATGACGACCGCTAATCCCTGTCGCGACATTTGATATTGTAATCCTGGATTTTTTTACGAAGAGTATTGCGATTGATACCGAGAATATTGGCGGCTTTGGTCTGATTTCCTTCGGTTTCCGCCAGCACGATTTCCAGAAGAGGCTTTTCCACCCCGCCGATGATCAGGCCGTGAAGCCCTCCGTTTTGCCGTCCATCCATATGGGCCACGTACTTTTTAACGCTGGTATCCAACCATTTCGCGAGAAACGTCTGGATATTTTTATCAACCTTCGGCATAGGCGTTTATTGTTCAATGGAACACAAAAGGATCAGCTGTAAGATCGTGGAGAATCGCATCCTAGCAAACGGGGCAGGACAGGTCAAGAACGACCTGTTCCCCGGCTAATTTATTATTTACGGTTGATAAAAAACAAGGGGATGGCATAAGATGGGAAATTATCGATTGCATTTAGAACAGAGAATTCATTGTGAAAGTTTCTTTTGCCACACTCGGTTGCAGGACCAACCAAAACGACACGGCGGAAATGCAAATCATCCTGGAGCGGGAAGGCTTTTCCATAGTCGGGCCCCAGGAGCCGGCTGATATTTATGTCGTTAACACCTGCACGGTGACCGCCAAAAGCGATGCCAGTTCACGGCTGGCGGTAAAAAAATCCCTGGCTCTCAATGATGACGCAATGATCGTGTTTACAGGGTGTTATGCCCAAAACAATCCGGAAGAGGCCGTCCAGATCCCAGGGCTGGATGTGGTGCTGGGCAATGCCAATAAACTGGAAATCGCCCAGGTCATCAAAACTCAACTGGAGCGAATCCACCAGAAAGACGCCTTTGGACTTCCCCTGGTTCACATGACCGATATCACCCAGAAATGGGATTTTAAAACCATTCCCGTTTCGGATTTCCACGGCAAGACTAAGTCGTTCATTAAAGTGCAAACCGGGTGCGACGAGGCATGCTCGTTCTGCACCGTTGTCCGGGCGCGGGGACGCTCCATCAGCGATTCCAGGGATAATATCCTCAACAACGTGAAAAGCTCACTGGACGCCGGGTTCCGGGAAATCACCCTAACCGGTATCAATCTGGGAACCTATGGACTGGATTCCGATCCTCCGGAAACGTTTTCCTCACTGGTAGAGGACATTCTTAATCTGGATGGCGATTTCCGCGTGCGGCTCAGCTCCATCAATCCCATGGAAATTGACGACCACCTGATCACACTCATGGAAAAACGCGACAACCTGTGTCCCTATTTTCATATCCCTCTACAAAGCGGCGACGACACAATTCTTGCCCGGATGCGGCGGAACTATAACGCTGGTCAATACCGTAAAGTGGTGGAGAACATCGCCTCCCGGATCCCCGGTTTGGGTTTGGGCGCGGATATCATTGTCGGGTTTCCCGGTGAAACTGACGCGATGTTTGAAAATACCCTGCGAATGGTGGAAGACCTGCCCTTCGCTTCTCTTCATGTATTTTCTTATTCCCCCCGTAAAGGCACCGAAGCGGAAAGATTCGCCAACGATGTCCCCAAATCCGTAAAAAAAGAGCGCAATAAAATTCTTACCGAACTGGGTAATCAAAAAGCACAGCGGTACCGGGAAAGTTTCCTGGGCCAAACGGTTAGGGTGCTCGTCGAAAACGGCCGCGATCCGCAAACAGGACGCTTGCGAGGCTATTCCGACACCTATATCCCGGTATCGTTCGAAGGAGAAGATTCCTTGAGAAACAGGATCATCCCCGTCTGCATCACAGAAGTTTCGGAGCAACAGGTTTCCGGATGTCTGGCATTATAACCCTGACCACAGATTTCGGCACGAACGACCCCTTTGCAGGCATCATGAAGGGAGTTATCCTGTCGATTCACCCGAAGGCGAAAATCATCGACCTGACCCACGGTATCGAACCGCAAAACGTAAGACAGGCGGCGCTGGTATTGAAAGCGGCGGTTCCCTACTTCCCCAAAAAAACCGTACATATCGCGGTGGTCGATCCGGGAGTCGGGGGACAACGACGACCGATAGTCATACAAAACGGATCACACACATTTGTCGGACCGGACAATGGGATTTTTACGACGGTGCTGAATGCCAAAAGCCGGTGTTTCGAGTTGACTCGGAAAAAATATTTTATGAAAAAAGTCTCTGCAACCTTTCATGGCCGCGATATATTTGCTCCGGCAGCCGCCTGGATTGCAAAGGGCGCTCCTCTGAAGTCGCTGGGGCCCTCGGTTCTGAATCCACAAACGTTAGACCTCCCCGAACCGGTATGGAATGGGGAAGCGATAGAGGGCGAAATCATTTACATTGACCGCTTCGGCAACGCAACTACTAATATTGCGGGAAAATTGATATCTCAACATTGTCCCCACTTTCACAAGTTGACTGTTAAACTGGGGAAGACCCTTATCCGCCGTCTGGCCACCCATTACTCGGAGGTTTCTTCGGGTAAGGCCGGAGCAATCATCAACAGCTGGGACGCGCTCGAAATATTCAAACGCGAGGGCGATGCCGTCCGCTCCCTTAAACTGAAGATGGGACAGAAAGTCCGGGTGATCCCTTAACTATGAATAAAAAAAGCCAACAGTCCAATGGCATAAAGATCATTTGCCAGAATAAAAAAGCCCGGCACAATTACAGTATCGAAGATTCGCTGGAGGCCGGTGTGGTTTTGCAGGGAACGGAGGTCAAAGCCCTGCGCGAGGGCAAGGCCAGCATGGCCGACTGCTACGCCGTGGTGGAGCGTGAAGAGGTTTTCCTGTTGCACTGCCACATCAGTCCGTACACTCCGGCTCATGCTTTCAATCACGACCCCATGCGCAAGCGCAAACTCCTGCTCCACAAAAAGGAAATTGCGCGGCTGATCGGCATCACCCAGGAAAAAGGCCATAGCCTGATTCCGCTGAAGCTTTATTTCAAAAACGGAAAAGTAAAGGTCGAAATCGCCATCGCCAAAGGCAAGAAGACCCACGACAAACGCGACACCATCAAGAAGCGAGAAGCCGACCGCGAAATCGCCCGCGCCATGAAACGCGATAAACCCTAATTTTTCCGGATGACCATTATCACCCCGATGACCGCAGTGCCCGCGCCGATGTAACCCCACAAACCAATCGCCTCAGGTGTCACCAGACCCGGCGCCACTGTCGGTAATAGATGCATGACCGCCAGAGTAATGAACGGGTTAAGGGTTATCACAACACTGAGCAGCCACAGCGGGATATACTTGACCGCCTCTGCCAGACAACCGTAAGCCAATAGAGTATTGAGACCCAGAAAAGCCATCAACACCCAACTTCCGGGATGGCCACCATTAAAATCGGCCCATGTCACGGCGGGCGTCAACACCACCGCAGCGGTGCCGTAAACAAGCAGATTCAGGTTTTGTGCCTCATGCAACCCGGCCAATTTTTTCTGAAACACCATATACCCTACCCACAATAAAGCCGCCGCTTCCACATACAAGGTAGATTCCGTGTAATCTCCTGCTCCCAATTTCAGGCTTTGATCCCTATAAAAAAGGATAAAACCGACCACTGCCACGAAGAGTCCAACACCCTGTTTTCGGTCGAATCGCTCATTGAACAATACTACGCCCAGGATCACCAGCAGGACGGGTGCAGTCTGGATCAAAATTCCGGCGTTGGAGGGACTGCTGGTTTCGACGCCTTTCAGAAAGCAGTAATAATTTGCGGCCAGGAAAATACCGGAGAGTATTCCCATAACCGGCGGCGCCAGAAGGACAGCTTCGGGTTTTTTATTTCTATACTTCAGGAACAGGAACAGAGCTGGGAAGGCGAAGGCAAACCGGAACCAGACTATGCTGGTGCCGGAAAAATCCCTGAGGGCAATTTTCATCAGAATGGGGAGGATACCCCATAACAGTGCGGTGATTCCGGCGTAAACAAGTCCCCGGACATAGTCGGTTTTCATCGGGCCGGTCAGTTCAGGCGGGCAAACTTCTCCAGCATGGCCAAGCCCTGCGTTTGACTCTTCTCGGGATGAAATTGAAAAGCATGAATGTTGTCGTGTTGGATTCCCGAAACAAACTCAATCCCGTACTCGGTTGTGGTAGCTACCATATCCGGGTTGTCGGGAACGACGTAATAGGAATGCACAAAGTAATAGTAGGGATGCGCGTCCGCCGACTCGAATAAAGGAGAGGGCTTGTTGATGTTCAGGGTGTTCCATCCCATGTGCGGAACTTTTAGAGAGGGGTCATCCAAATGAAAGCGCATGACCTTTCCAGGTAGAATCCCAAGACCCGCCACTGTTCCGAATTCAATACTCTGCTCGAACAACAATTGCAGTCCGAGGCAGATACCCAAAAAAGGTTTTCCGGATTGAATGGATTTATGGACCACATCGATCAGCCCCAATCGGTCGAGGTTGTCCATACAGTCCTTGAACGCTCCCACACCGGGCAGGACCACCGAATCGGCATCCAGTATGGCCTGGGGTTGACTGGTCACCACAGCATCCGCACCCACTGCTTCAAACGCTTTTTGCACGGACCTCAAGTTGCCCATGCCATAATCAATGATGGCAATCATTTAAAGAGTGCCTTTGGTCGACGGAATCGCATTGGACCGCGGGTCCAGCGAGCAGGCCTGATCCATGGCCTTGGCAAACGCCTTGAAGGAAGCTTCCACGACGTGGTGCAGGTTACTCCAGTAGGGAGAATTGAAGTGCAGGGTCAACCCGCAGTTGGCCGAAACTGCCTGAAAAAATTCTTCAACCAGTTCGACATCGAAGTCGCCCAGCTTGGCTTTGGGCAGGTCGATATTGAATACATAGTATGAGCGGCTCAGATCCACTACGCAGTTCACCAAAGCCTCATTCAAAGGCACACTGGACTGGGCGAACCTCCGGATTCCCTTCTTGTCACCAAGGGCTTTTTCAAAGGCCTGACCCAGCGTGATTCCCAGATCCTCCACCGTGTGGTGGAAATCAATGTGGGTATCGCCGGTCGCTTTTACCGTGAGATCGAAATAACCGTGGCGGGAAATCTGCTCCAGCATGTGATCCATGAACGGAATGGGTGTTTGAATGTCCCCCTGCCCTGTTCCATCCAGGACCAGACTGATTTCAATTTCCGTTTCGCTGGTGGTGCGTTTGATTTTTGAAGATCTATCCATTGACCGGGTGTATTTCCTTACTTTGACCTTTTTGACCGACGGAGGAGTAACTTCCCCCATTTTTGCCGTTACCGGGGATTCCCTTTTCCTCAACCACGGAAACCGGAACGGCCCGGAGAACGGTCTTATTATAGAACTCCTGAACCGTGTTTAAAAGGCTTTCCGGATCTAATTTCAAATCTCTCCGGACCAGGGCGGGAGCCCCGTGTTCAATCACTCTGTCCTCCACTCCAATACATTTCACAAGAATATTTTCCTCGGGCAGGTGTTCATTGAGGGCTTCCAGAACGGCTGATCCGAAACCGCCCTGGATGGCATGCTCCTCAAGAGTGACCAGACATTTTGCCGACCGCGCATAACGGCTAATCAAATCAACATCCAACGGTTTAACAAACCGGGCATTGATAACCGCCACACTGAGGCCTGCCTTTTCCAGCGATCCAGCCAGTTCCTGCGCCGCGGGCACCATATGCCCGTAGGCTATGAGGGCGATGTCTGCTCCATCCTGAAGCACCTCTCCCTTGCCAACTTCCAGGGCTTTAATTTCCAGATCCAGAGGAATACCCAGACCGGCACCTCGCGGATAACGCAATGCCGCGGGACCGGGATGATCGATCGCGGTTTTTAACATGTGGCGCAATTCGTTCTCGTCCTTGGGCGCCATGACAACCATGTTCGGCAGGGTTCGCAGATAAGCAATATCGTATAATCCCTGATGGGTTGCCCCATCTTCGCCGACGATCCCGGCACGGTCCATCGCAAAAGTAACCGGAATGTTCATGAGACAAATGTCATGGACCACCTGGTCATAAGCCCGTTGCAGGAATGTGGAATAGATCGCAACCACCGGCCGGAACCCTTCCAGCGCAAGACCACCGGCAAAATCCACCGCATGTTGCTCAGCCATTCCCACGTCGAACGTGCGATCCGGGAACACCTGCTGAAACTTGCTGATTCCGGTACCGGATGGCATGGCCGCTGTGATCCCGATAATTTTTTCATCTTGTTTTGCCAGTTCGATCAGGGCATCGGCAAACACGGCGGTATAAGCCGGATTGGATTTCTTTTTATGAAAAATTCCCGTTTCTATGTCAAACGGAGAGGCACCGTGCCAGATTTCGGCCTTTTCTTCGGCCACCTGGTATCCCTTGCCCTTGCGCGTGATCACATGAACCAGCGTCGGACCTTTCTGCCCCTTCAAATCCTGAAGGTTTTCAATCAGCGCATCCGCATCGTGTCCGTCCAACGGGCCGACGTATCGGAATCCCAGATCTTCAAACAACCGCCCTGGAATGAACACTCCCTTAATCGCGTCATCTATTTTGTGGGCGAAATGCGATATGTTTTTTCCAACCCCGGGAATGGATCGTAGCATCTCATCAATCTGCCCCTTGATCTTCCGCATAACCTGACCGGTCATGATCTGGCTCAAATGCGCCGACATACCGCCTACGTTGGTAGAAATGGACATCTCGTTATCATTGAGAATAACGATAATGTTGCTTTTTAAATGGCCGGTATGATTGAGTCCTTCAAAAGCCATACCTGCGGTTAACGATCCATCACCGATCACCGCCACCACTTCATTATCTTCATTTTTCAAATCGCGCGCCTTGGCGAAAGCAATGGCCGCAGATATGGATGTCCCGCCATGACCGCAGTTCCAATGGTCATGCTCGTTCTCTTCCCGTTTTGTGAACCCGCTCAATCCATTGTACTGCCTCAGAGTATTGAATTGCTCCCGCCTGCCGGTCAAAAGCTTATGGACATAACTCTGGTGCCCCACGTCCCAGACAAATTTGTCGCGCGGACTGTCAAATACGTAGTGCATGGCCAGGGTCAATTCCACAACCCCCAGGTTGGATCCCAAATGACCGCCGGTTTTAGATATGGTTGATAAGAGAGTTTCCCGGATTTCTGCCGCCAAAACGGGAAGATCTTCTTTATTGAGTTTTTTCAGGTCCTGAGGACCATTTATTCCGTCTAATAACCTGCTCATAATAAATCCATATCAAAAAGTACGTTGGACGAAAAAACGAGCTATCTCACGCAGGGGATCGGCTCGTTCGTCAAATTCTTCCAGGCATTCCAGAGCCTCTTCTACCAAAGATTCGGCTTTCTTTTTGGAATCCTCTAAACCGAACAGGGCCGGGTAAGTGGCCTTATCTTTGTCGATATCGCTCCCAATATCCTTACCCAGTTGTTGCTTGTCGCCGACAATATCCAGAATATCGTCTATAATCTGAAACGCGAGACCGATATGCGCCCCGTATCGGGAAAGAGCTCCCAGTTGGGTATGAGACGCCCCGCTCAAAATTGCACCGACTCGAACACAGGCCTTGAAAAAAAATCCCGTCTTATAAATATGGATGTACTCCAACGTTGAAGCATCCACTTTCTTTCCTTCCGATTCCAGGTCGACCACCTGGCCGCCAATCACACCGGTAGATCCCATGGCCCTGGCGATTTCCTGCGAAGCCCGCAGAATATCCTTATGGGCAACGGACTCCATCCAATGCGGATTGGTCATCAATACAAAGGCCTGGGTCAAAAGAGCGTCCCCGGCCAGAATGGCTATGGCCTCTCCAAAAACTTTATGATTGGTCGGTTTACCCCTTCTCAAGCTATCGTTGTCCAAGGCGGGCAGATCGTCATGAATCAGTGTATAGGTATGCAAAAACTCTACAGCCACCGCAAACGGCAAAACATTTTCACGATGCCCCCCCACCGCCTCTGCAGAAGCGATCAAGAGGCTGGGCCGCAACCTCTTCCCCCCGGCAAAGAGGCTGTAGTGCATCGATTCATGAATGCTCTTGGGGAAACCATCTTTTTCCGGAAGAAACCGGGGTATGGCTTCATCAATATAACTTTTGCAATCGGATAAATATTGTTTGGCGAGCACTCTTGAAATTTCTGAAGATTGTGTCAATGGAACCATAAAACAGCCCCTAAAGTATCGTAATCTAAAATGTTATCATATATTTGGCCACAGTCAAAACTTAATCAGGGTTCGGAAATCGCCCCATATTCAAGTAACTGAAAAAGGCCTCCTTCGCCCTGGGGAATCGTAGCCCCCCCCTCCTTACATCGGATATGGGCTCATCAAAAACTGAACCATTGATCTGGAGGGTGCCATGGGTTATGCTTCAGCCTAAACGTCCCGAATAATGGCCTATCCACCCAATAACCCAAGCGAGGCAGAAATAGCTCAAGTTGCAAAACAAATCAAAATCACTTCTAAAAGGCTGCAATTTAAAAATAAATGAATGGATACATTCACTTTAAAGAAATATTTAAATCATTGAATTTATTGTAAAATTAGTAGTTAATGGATTAATCTTTTCCGTAGATTAAACCCTCTTTTTAGGATGTCACTGACGGTTGATACGTCACCCCAATCCGCTTGAATTTTCCCCAAGGAACCGAATATGCATTCGATGACCACTGCATGGGTGGGATACCTTTGTTTGATAATCTTTGTTCTGGGTTATTCCCTGGTTATCGTCGAAGAAAAAATCCATATGAGAAAATCCAAACCCGTTATTTTTGCGGGTTGTTTCATGTGGCTTTTGATCGGCATTTATGAGTCGCAGAGCGGGGCTGGCGACAGCCATGCACACGATTACGTTAAGCACCTTATCGCTGAAATCGGCGAGTTGTTTTTCTTCCTGCTTGCGGCCATGACTTATATCGATACCCTCGCAGAACGGAA
Source organism: Nitrospinota bacterium (assembly GCA_029879645.1). Lineage (GTDB taxonomy): Bacteria > Nitrospinota > Nitrospinia > Nitrospinales > Nitrospinaceae > SZUA-226. The sequence continues at coordinate 5,451 of JAOUPX010000007.1, read as the reverse complement.
TGTGTTTAACACCCTGCGCTCCTGGCTGTTACGAAAAGGATTGGGATTCCGCTCTCTGTTCTGGGCAACCGGCACGATTACCTTTTTTCTTTCCCCTCTTGCCGATAACTTAACCAGCGCCCTCTTAATGTCCACAGTGGCACTGGCGGTAAGCGGAGGCAATTCCCGGTTCATCGTTCTTTCGTTCATTAATATCGTCGTCGCCGCCAATGCCGGTGGCGCCTGGAGTCCGTTTGGAGATATCACGACGTTGATGGTCTGGACTTCCGGCAAAGTTGCAACTCTGCAGTTCGCTTACCTCATGATTCCGGCACTGATCAACTGGTTGGTACCGGCAACATGTATGTATTTCTTTGTCCCCAATCAAATTCCCGAAAGCCCCTCGGATGCAATTCATTTGAAGCCAGGCGCCAAAGTGATCGTTGTTATGGGTATCTGCACCGTCGCCACCGCCGTAAGTTTTCACCAATTCTTTCATCTGCCTCCGTTTCTGGGAATGATGCTCGGACTTTCGGCCCTGATGCTTTTCGGATACTACCTGAAACGCTGGGGCGACCGGCCTTTGCGAAAAGAGTTGGGGATTCCCGAAAACCAGGAAGTGGAGCATCGTCATTTTGACATTTTCTCTAAAATTGCGGCGGTGGAATTCGACACTCTGCTTTTCTTTTTCGGTGTGCTCACGGCAGTGGGCGCTCTGCAATATGTGGGTTATCTCGCTCTGGTCAGTAAAAATCTGTACCAGACCATCGGCCCGACCTGGTCCAACATCATCGTAGGAGTACTTTCCGCCATCGTCGACAATATTCCCATCATGTTTGCCGTTTTAAAAATGAATCCCACGATGGGCGTCGATCAGTGGTTGCTGATCACGTTGACCGCGGGCGTGGGCGGGAGCCTCCTGTCAGTGGGATCGGCCGCCGGAGTGGCCGTCATGGGAGTCGATCGGAAGAACTACACCTTCCTCACTCACATGAAATGGTCTTGGGCCATCGCCTTGGGCTACGCGGCGAGCATCCTGGCCTGGTACTGGGTCACGGAAAGTCTGCGTTAATCACCCTACAGGAAGAAATGGATTCAGGCCCGCGCCAGGGTAAACACCTGGATGCAACCGGCCTTCGATTTCTTCAATATCCGCGACACCTCATTGACCGTGGAACCAGTGGTGAACACATCATCGACCAGCAAAATATTTTTCCCGGCAACTTCCTCCGCGTCCACCACCTCGAAAGCGCCGCGGACATTTTTAAAACGTTCGTCCCGGTTTTTGCGCGCCTGTGGCTGGGTTTCCCGGATCCGCGCCAGCGGCCTTATCAACAGGGGCAATTCCAAAATCTCCGAAATTCTATGCGCCAGAACAAACGATTGATCGAACCCGCGCTCTTTCAGCTTTTTCACATGCAGTGGAACCGAAGCCACACAGTATCCCTGATACTCCTCCCGACACGTCTCGAAATAATTTCGTAAAAAAGGTTCGATTTCGTCCATCACCCCCGGCTGGTTACGATATTTGTAAAAATGAATCAACTCCTTCAGGACAGAGTCGTACAAACCCAAAGAGCGGGCCCGGTCGAACCGGTAGCCCCCCTTGCGGCACCAGCCGCATTCGAATCCCTCGATCGGATAATCGTAGTCTATGTCGGCGGGAACGCCGCAGGTATTGCATAAGGGGTCGTCGATAACAAAGATATCGTCGCGGCACAAACTGCACAGAAAATCTCCGCCGTCTTTACGGCTGAGCCCGCACCCGACGCAACTGCGCGGAAACATAATGTTCATTATCGACTCGCACAATCGCGTCACGCGCACGCTTTGGAGGACCGGGATTATCATGTCAATCGCCTGAACTTTGTGATAAAGTTTTCTGTTTCGGAAGGAATGGTGGATTATAACACGATTGCCGAAGGCATGGCCCAACCCCTGCAACCTATTGATTTTAAATGAATAACGAAAAAATAATTCAACTGACCGAACGTCATGTCGCCGCCACTTATGGCCGCTACCCCATCGCTCTCGTCAAGGGCAAGGGCATGCACGTCTGGGATGCCTCGGGCAACCGGTACCTCGACTTCGTTGCGGGTGTAGCGGTGGACAACCTCGGCCACTGCCATCCTAAAATCGTGCAGGCGATCCGCAAGCAGGCCGGACAACTCCTTCACGTCTCCAACTGGTTTCATATCGAACCGCAGTCAAAACTTGCGGCGGAAATCACACGACTGAGTTTTGCCGACAAAGTATTTTTCTGCAATAGCGGAACGGAAGCCAACGAAGGCGCCATCAAACTCGCGCGGCGTTATTTTGTCGACCAGGGACAGAAACACAAAACGGAAATCATCACCACCTACAAAGCGTTCCATGGACGAACGCTGGGTGCGATGAGTGCCACGCCGCAGGATAAAATCCAGAAAGGGTTTGGTCCGCTGGTACCGGGATTCAAATACGTACCGTTCGATGATATCTCAGCGATGAAGAAGGCCATCACTTCCAAGACCTGCGCCGTGATGGTCGAACCCATCCAGGGCGAAAGCGGAGTCAATATCCCCCACAAAAGTTATTTAAAGGAATTGCGGAAGCTGTGTACGGAGCGGGATGTGCTGTTGATCCTGGACGAAGTGCAAACCGGGTTCGGCCGGACGGGACACCTGTTTGCCTATCAGGGATTTGGGGCGAAACCGGATATCATGACACTCGCCAAGGGATTGGGCTCAGGGGTGCCGATCGGCGCGCTGGCGATGACCAACTCCGTGGCGAAATCACTCGGACCCGGTACCCATGGCAGTACCTTCGGCGGTAATCCCCTGGTGTGCGCCGCCGCCCTGGCTTCGGTCAATATCGTCAGCGATAAAGCATTTTTGAAAGACGTGCAGGAGATGGGAAAGTATTTTCTAAAACGACTGAAAGAGCTGGCCAAAAAATTTCCAGCCATAAAAGAAGTACGGGGCATGGGAATGATTCTGGCCATCGACCTCGACGGATCTTCCGCTGAAGTGGCGAAGGATTGCATGGAGCAGGGAATTCTGGTCAACAGCATTGCGCCATCCACCCTGCGCTTCATCCCACCGCTGATCGTATCGCAAAAAAACATCGACACCCTGATCCGGGTCCTTACCAAAACTCTGACCAAACTCGGTTAAAATTTCTCCGTGTTTAAATTCGAAATCACGCATCGGCACAGTCATTCGCAGGCCCGGCTGGGGGTGTTGACCACGCCGCACGGAAAAATTGACACGCCGGTGTTCATGCCGGTCGGGACGCAGGCGACGGTCAAGGCGCTCTCCCCGGAGGATCTGGAAGATTGCGGCGCGCAGATCATTCTCGGCAACACCTATCATTTGTACCTGCGGCCGGGTCATGAGGTGATCCAACACCTCGGAGGACTGCACCGCTTCATGAACTGGAGCCATCCGATCTTGACCGACAGCGGCGGCTTCCAGGTGTTCAGCCTCAACAAACTCACCAAAGTTTCCGAGGAGGGGGTGGCGTTTCAATCGCACATCGACGGTTCGTCGCATCTGTTGTCACCGGAAAAGTCGATGGAAATCCAGATGGCGCTGGGGGCGGACATCATCATGACCTTTGACGAACCGACGCCGCACGACGCCGACCACGCCACCACGCAGAAATCTCTGAAGCTCTCCACTCGCTGGGCGAAACGTTGCCGTGAGGCTCATGCCAAAGACTATCAGCAATTGTTCGGAATCGTTCAAGGGGGGATGTTCAAAGACCTCAGGGAGGAAAGCGCCCGGCAGATCATCGACCTCGACTTTCCAGGTTACGCCATTGGCGGCCTGAGCGTGGGCGAGGAAAAGTCGCAAATGCTGGATCTGGCGGCGCACACCGCACCGCTTCTGCCGCCCGATCTGCCCCGCTACCTGATGGGCGTCGGCACACCCAGCGATCTTCTGAATTGCGCGCAGATGGGAATCGACATGTTCGATTGCGTCATGCCCACCCGTAACGCGCGCAACGGGTCATTGTTCACCAGCGAGGGCAGGATCAACATCAAAAATGCGCGGTACAAAACCGAAGACCTGCCGCTCGACCCTGCATGCGCCTGCTACACCTGCCGGAACTATTCGCGGGCGTATCTGCGCCATCTGTTCGTGTCCGACGAAATCCTGGCGATGAGGCTCAACAGCCTCCACAATATCGCCTTCTTTCAGACCTGGATGTCCCGCCTGCGGCGGGCAATCCAGGAAGACCAGCCGATCGACTGGAGTTTCCCCGAAATAAATGGTGATGACGGGAACTGAGATTGATGCGAGTGGGTTGTGCATCAGTTTGAAACCGAATGCCTCCAAACGGCCACTAGCGGACATTCAACTAAGGAAGGAGCAATTTAGTTGGCTCCGTGTTTAATCAACGCATCAACCATCTCCTTATCATTCAATTCTGTTGCAAAGGCTAAAGGCGTCCTCCCTTCATTATCTTTAATATTTAAATCTGCTCCGCTTTGAATCAATAATGTGACAATTTTCAACCTTTGGGGATAACCTGTTTCAAATCTATGAATCGCATTATGTAAGGGGGTCCAGCCACCCTTTTTACTTTGGGTATTTACATTTGCTTTATGGTTCACTAACACCTCAACAATTTCAATAGGCGCAATATGCGCCGCCACTATAAGAGGTGTACGACCTAAACTACCACTCTTGCTATCTATTTCTGCACCGTATTCCAGCAAGAGTAATACTATTGTTTTGCTACCATCTTTCGAGCAAGCATAGTGTAAAGGGGTTTCATAATCACTGTAAGGTCCACCTTTGGCGTTAACATCTGCACCGTGGTCCAAAAGGTATTTAGCTATATCGTAATATCCCTTTTCAACAGCTATGTGAAGGGCGGTTTCCATATCAAAAGCTACAGCGTTTATATCGACTCCGCTTTCCAACGCTCTGACGACTTGGTCCATGCTGCCAACAGTGACGGCATCATGCAGGGCAGTGGGCTTTTGCCCCTTTGCAAACCCCCAATCCGTAACTTTCAAAACTTCTCTATTCAATTTACTTGTAGGGGCTGCAAACCCATAGGAAGTCCCCAAAAGGACCACCATCAAAAATTTTAAAAAGACAAAGGAATATTTCATTTTTATCAGCAAATGAGTTGGCCTTACGCATTGATCTACTTTCTATATTCACAGATTAATGCTTAGAGGGGGCGAAGGACAATAGGTTTTTAGGGGATGGTGTGAGGCTCTTCATCAGGACTACTTCCTGGTAGGCGAACGTCCGCTTTAGATTGGATGCAGATATTAAACTAAGATACTCCCTGCAAATGAACTGAATCAAGAGTCTCCGGGACCGGGCTCGTCGATGATGCCTTTGATCTTGAACTCGCGGATCACGTAACCCGACCGCTCCGGAATGGTTTCCTGGAAAAGACTTTTCAACTCCATTACTTTTTCGCGGTCGAGAATATCCAGCAGAAATTCGAACTGCGCCTCCGGAAAGTACA
>JAOUPX010000078.1 GCA_029879645.1 Nitrospinota bacterium | reverse complement strand
TCCCACATTTTATTTTAATTTTCCCCCACGAGGGGTTATGATGTGGATTTTCCAGACCAAATCACCTCAACACCCCCCTCCGGGGACTGACAAGGAGTACCGAGAATGCCGGAGAGCAGTAACGACCGCTTGAACAAGAAAAGCCGCCTGATCACGGAAGGCGATAAACGTTCCCCCAACCGCGCCATGTTGCGCGCCGTCGGATTCGGTGACGATGATTTCGACAAGCCGATCATCGGCGTGGCCAACGGCCAGAGCAACATCACCCCGTGCAATGCCGGTCTCGGCAAGCTGGCGGATATCGCCATGGCGGAAATCAGAAATAACGGAGGCATGCCGCAGATGTTCGGCACCATCACCATCAGCGACGGCATCTCCATGGGCACCGAAGGCATGAAAGCCTCACTCATCAGCCGCGATGTCATCGCCGATTCCATCGAAGTGGTCGGGCGTGGCGCGTGCATGGATGCAATGATCGCCATCGGCGGGTGCGACAAGAATATGCCCGGCGCGATGATCGCCCTGGCCCGGCTCAACATTCCCAGCATTTTTGTTTACGGCGGCACCATCAAACCCGGTCACTTGGGCGATCAGGATCTGACCGTCGTCAGCGCGTTCGAAGCGGTCGGCCAGTTCAGCGGCGGCAAAATCGACAAGGAAGAATTGACCGCCATCGAGAAAAATGCGTGTCCCGGTTACGGTTCCTGCGGCGGCATGTTCACCGCCAACACCATGTCATCGGCCATCGAGGCCATGGGAATGAGCCTGCCGTACAGCTCCACCATGTCCAACGAAGACAAGGAAAAAGAATTGAGCACCCAGCAGAGCGCCGAGGCATTGTTTCCCTTATTAAAAGAAAACCTCCTGCCGTCGGATATAATCACGCGCAAGTCGCTGGAGAACGCTATTGCCGTTGTTATGGCAGTTGGCGGATCGACCAACGCAGTTCTGCATCTACTCGCCCTTGCGCACAGCATGGGAGTTGAACTGACCATCGACGATTTTGAAACGATTCGCAAAAAAATACCACACTTCTGTGATTTGAAACCGTCCGGCAAATACGTGACCATCGATCTGCATCAGGCGGGAGGCATTCCGCAAGTTATGAAAATGCTGTTAAACGCCGGACTCCTGCACGGCGACTGCATCACCGTCACCGGAAAAACCGTTGCGGAGAATCTGAAGGACATTCCTGATGCTCCAGCTTCCACGCAGGATGTCATTCTGCCGCTCAGCGCACCCAAGTCGAAGGAGGGTCATCTTGTCATCCTGAAAGGCAACCTTTCGCCGGAAGGATGCGTCGCCAAAATTTCGGGCATCAAGACACACCGAATCGAGGGTCCGGCCAGAATTTTCGACTCCGAGGAAGAATGTCTGGATGCCATCATCAGCGACAAGATCAAAGCGGGAGATGTCGTGGTAGTCCGTTACGAAGGGCCCAAAGGCGGTCCGGGCATGCGTGAAATGCTTGCGCCAACGTCGGCTCTGGTCGGCAAGGGACTGGGCGAAAGTGTCGGTCTGTTGACCGACGGCCGTTTCTCCGGCGGATCATATGGGCTGGTGGTCGGACACGTCGCGCCCGAAGCTCAGGTCGGCGGCACAATCGGCCTGGTACGGGAAGGCGACACTATCACCATCGATATCGACAAGAACCTGATTCAAGTCAACATCAGCGATGCGGAACTGGATCAACGGAAAAAGAACTGGCAGGCGCCGCCAATCAAATACAAATCGGGAGCTCTGGCAAAATACGCCAAGCTGGTTTCCACGGCATCCCGTGGGGCGGTCACCGATTAATCGAACAACGCACACGTTGCACTTATGACAAGCACTGAAACGCAATTGCCTGATACGTTGTTCGCCGGCGGACACCGGGTGAACCTGTACTATCTCCATGAAATGTTTCGCCACACCGCTCAGATGGTTCGGGATCGCTTGCAGGAGGACACGGGGATCGATGTTCCCATCACCGCCGGCATGTGGGGCGGATCCTATCTGGTGGCGGACGATTTGGGAGTTTCGCGGACCAATGTGGTGCGCCTGTATTCGCTGGTCAGCCTGCCGCAGAATACGCCGCTGGACGAGCCGGACAATTTCGAAACACTCATGAAGATTTACCGAGATGTTCTGATCGAAAACTGCGGTAAATATAAGATGGAGCTCACCGATCCGCGTTGGGGGGAAAAAGTGCCGTGCACCAACCGGATTCGTCCCACCACAACCCTCCAGATGTGGGACACCTCCCGGCGTGTCAAGTTCGTCCGCGCGTTCTTCGTCTGGAACCAGGCCACCTGGGCGGAATCGATCATCTACGATTCAATACGCAATATCAGACAGATTAAAGAACTGCTTGATATCGACCATCGTCCACTGAAAAAGGCGCCGGATGAATTGAAGTTCATGTTGCAGGATGTATTGATTATTTACTTCACCCTGAAACCCGCATTGACGCCGGATTTCGCCGAGCACGCCGAACCCATCGTCAATGATTTATTCGACTGCTTCATCGCCGGTCTGCACGATCCCGCACAAATCGAAGAGCTGTACCACAAGATCTATTCCAACGCACTGGTTTACGGTTATGAAGAAGCGCTGGAAGGACCTTATAAAAAGGCGGGCCTGGATATTCACCAGATTGAAGACTGGCCGGCAGACAAAATCAACTTCGTCCCGCAGGAGTTGAAGGACACCATGATTCCCTACCTGGAGGGAACATTCGAACGCTTCCGTAAAAACCTGGCCGGCAAAAAAGATTAGCCAGCGCCCTCCCCAAATTGCAGAAGAATCCAGCCTGCGAGTCCCTTTTGGCCGTTGGTTTCGCGGTTGCCACCGTTCCAGAGCGCAACCGCCATGGGGGTCGATCCATCAAACTGCACATCATGCTCGTCCGTGTTCGTCAGGTTCCTCTTAAACACCACCTGCCAGCCTTTATCCATGCGCAGTCCTTTTCCGGAAACACTCTGCTCATCCTGACGCGTGAGCGTGCTGAACCCCTCGGCATTTAAATCCTCCACGGGAGAAATCGAGGAGGCGGAATCCCTCGCCGCCGAATCCGCAGTCACCTGGCGCACCGCCTTCCACTGCCAGATGTTGACCGGAAACCCCTCGGTCCCCATGGTGATCGGGGGAACCTCTTTATTGGAGTTTAGGGGAAACATGATCGCCGCCTGATCGGTATACAACTTGGATTGTTTCACTCCGTTATCCACCGAATCATCCTGCCATTCCAGACGGACGGCAATTTGATTCTCCGTCCGCGCGACGCTGACAAGAACCTGCTTAACGGAAGGATTGGGCCATTGCGGGTTGGTGATCAACTGAGGTCCCAATTCGATAGCACTTTTTTGTGGTCCCTCCTGGGAATTCCAGAACTTGGAATCCGGTGAAATGGGGATATCGCCGGAAAACCGCTTTACATTCAGTTGATGGGTGCAATCGCCTTCTTCCAGGCATTTCGAATATTTCGTGTTCGATGCCCCGCACCCCCCAATAAAACTCACATAAAGGAACAATGGTATAAACAGTCGCAATTTTTTAAGAATCATTTGAAAGTTGAAACGGTTCAGCCTGAATCAGCAGACCTGCGTTAAAAATCGAGGGTTAATTGTTCGAGTTCCCGGTCCGCCTTCGGAGTGTGGGGGCCCACAAGAACAACATTGAGATTACGGGCCTGGAATATCTGCCCTGCCACCCGGCGAATATCTTCAAGGGAGATGGACTCCACGAGTTCCTTTTCCTCCTCCAGCGAAATAACCTTGGAAAATAATTCGGAGAATCCGTATCGCGCCACCTGCTTGCCGGGATCGTCCAACTCCAGCGCCAGATCATACATATATCTTTTTTTTACATGGTCCAGTTCTTTCTGCGTCGCACCGGAATCCAAAAACTTTTTGATCTCGCCAAAAATTACCCGGACAATGGACGCCACTTTTTCAGGCCGTACCGTTACATCGAAATCAAGAGTCCCGATATCCGCCAGACTGGTGGCCCGGCATTCTACGGAATACGCCAGACCCTGCTCTTCCCGGAGTACTTTTTGCAGACGCGAGCTGACCCCGTCGTCGAACAACCGGCCAACCAGACAGGCCGTGTAATAATCAGGATGATTATAAGACATGGCGCGAAAACAGATTTGCACCTCGTCCTGACTGTCCACATCTTCCTGAACCAGGAATTGCGGGGCCGTTTGGTCTTCCCGCACACTGTTCACAAAATAATCTCTGGGTACGGCGCTTCCCCGGCATGGAAGAGATTCAAAATGCTTGTGCGCCAAATCCATAAATTGCAATTGATTCATGCATCCCGCCCCCACCAGTACCATGTTTGAGGGACAATAATATTGCTCAAAATAGTTTCGAAGCATTTCAGTATCAATCGCTTTGATCGATTCCTCGGTTCCAATGGTCGGCAGAGCAAGCGGGTTATCCGGATACATCAGGGCGCAGGCAAGATTGTTGATATCCACGTTTTCGCCTTCGGCATTTAAGTCCTCCAGGCATTCTTCCAGAATAATTTCACGTTCCAGTTCGATCTGGGGAAAAGTGGGATCGGTAAAAAATTCAGCAAACAATTCCATTCCGCGCTCCAATTGGTCATAATGCGGACTGAAGCCGTAGTAAGTGTATTCGCTGAGGGTTGAAGCGCGCAGGTCCCGGCCGATCTTCTCAAATTCCAGATTGAGGGAGATGGAGTCCGGATACCTCCGGTTGCCCCGGAACATCATATGTTCCAGAAAATGGGAAATTCCGTTATTCTTTTGGTTTTCGAATCGCAAACCGGCCCGGACGAACATGGCTATTTCGACGGAATGGATGTGAGGCATTTCCACCGCCACCACCGTCAGCCCGTTGCCCAGGACGCTTCTAAAGTGTTTAATTTCAATATCCGTCTGAAGTTTCAATGAAACCTGCTATAAAAATTAAATAATATTTTTTTATTATCTCACAACCGGAACCCATGAGCGCCAAATTTAAACCCATGAACAACGCCAACTGGCCTTCCAGAAATTACGACCATGCCGATGCTTATATCGCTGAGCATGAGGAAGAAGTAAAAAATCACGCCGTTATCGATTGCGGGAAAGAAGTCCATGCCATCCTTCCCAAAGGATTACCGGCACTGAAAATCCGGTTTCACGGCCTGTTTATGATCGCCCCACTGCCCCTGCTAATGGTATGCGTCATTTTTCTGCCGCTGTCCGGATTTCTCGGCGAATGGGAAGTGAACGGAACTACACTGGGTATTTCCCTTCTATGCCTGTTGATGTTCGCCGGTCTGATGCGGGTCATCCTGGTGATGCTGAACAACCGCGACATGTTTCCCCGCAAATACTTCGTTACGCTGGGACCCGAGGGGCTCGCCATGCATTTTTCACGCATCCATTTTCCATCGGCCAATCCCAGAGCTTTTATCGAGTGGAAAGACGTCGCATCCATTCAACGGAACTCCAGTTTCTTTTTACCCGGCCTGCTCCTGGCCCGGCCCATCGTTCCCGCCCTGCAGGTCACTTCCCGAAATGGTCCAGCCATCACCATACCCATGCTTCTGCCTTCTGCCTTCATAGAGGAAGAGTTTGCGAGTATAGAAAGATTGATCCGGCAGAACCTCCAGGAATAAGCCTTCACTCAAAATAGATCGAGTCTTCCCCCAGCAGGGCTTCCACCTCGCGGATCACTTCATCGCTGGGCCTTACTTTCAAATCAGTTTCCACGGTCCGAATCCGGTTCTTACTGTCCGGAAAAATGAAATGGACCAGCACAGGATTGGTCCCATGATGCTCGGCCAGCACTTTCCTGACGGAAGTCAGCATATCCTTTTCAAGACCTGGCGTTCGGATCCTAACGTTCACTTTGCCTTTCCAATGGTTCTTCGCCTCGGACAACGGTAGCACTTCCTTTGCAATCACCTTGGGCAGGTTATCGACCGAATCCACGGTACCTTTCACCAGGATCGGCTCATCCGCTGCCAGAATTTCTGCGGCCGCCTGATAAATTTCCGGCCACAAAGTCACTTCCACGGTTCCCTGCAAATCCTCCAGAGTTACCAGCGCCATCTTATCCCCCCGACGCGTGGTTTTCAGAATAACTTTGAATGGAACCCCGGCCAGGCTGACGTTCTTGCCATTGTCCTGCTCTGAAATACTGGCGGAGCTGGAATCGGTGAACCAGTCGATATCCTTCTGATATCTGGTCAATGGATGACCCGAAACATAAAAGCCGATGGTTTCCTTTTCAAATCGCAATCGGTCATGATCGCTCCACTCCTGAACCCCGCTGGATGGGACAGGCGCCTCACTCACCACTTCTTCCTCAAACGTATCAAACATATTGGACTGCCCCAACTGTTTGTCCCTTTGCCTCGCCTGCCCCATATCCATATACAACTGCAAATGATGAAGCATACTGGCCCGGCCTTCTTCCAGGGAATCGCAGGCCCCGCTTTTGATCAGACTTTCGATAACCCGTTTATTGACCTGTCTCAGGTCCACCTGTTCGCAAAACTGTTTGAGGGAATCGAAACGTTCCACCTCATTGCGGGTTTCAATGATCTGATCGATGGCGGAGGATCCGACGTTTTTGATCGCCCCCAGCCCAAACAGTAAAGCATCTTTGGAAATCGAAAAATCTTTCTGGCTCTGGTTAACATCCGGCGGCAGAATTTGAATACCCATTTCCCGCGCGTCATTGATGTAACGGATGACTTTATCCGTATTATCCATGTCACTGGTAATCAACGCGCCGAAAAACGGAAGAGGAAAATGGGCTTTCAGGTACGCCGTTTGGTAGGAAATCAACGCGTAGGCGGCACTGTGCGACTTGTTGAATCCGTACCCGGCGAATTTTTCCATCAGGTCGAAAATGCGTTCCGCCTTTTTCTCCGGAATTTTATTGTGGGCCGACCCTTTGGCGAACTTTACCCTTTGCTGGGCCATCTCTTCCGGTTTCTTTTTGCCCATGGCGCGGCGGAGCAGGTCGGCGTCTCCCAGTGTAAATCCGGCCAGCACATTGGCGATTTTCATCACCTGCTCCTGGTAAAGAATCACGCCGTGCGTTTCCTGCAAAATTTCCTTTAACTGAGGCAGGTCGTATTTTTCCTCCATCGTTCCGTGCTTACGCTTCACATAGTCGTCGATCATGCCGCTTTCCAGCGGACCCGGCCGAAACAACGCTAGAAGAGCAATGATGTCTTCAAAGCAGTCAGGCTTCATCTTTTTCAGGAGATCGCGCATGCCGGAACTTTCCAGCTGGAACACCCCGCGCGTTCGGGCATCGCTGAGCAGTTCAAAAGTCTTCGCATCATCTTTGGGAATGGCATCAATATCCAGCTCCGTCCCCAGTGAAGATTGAATGAGCTTGAGCGTGTTGTGGATCACCGTCAACGTGCGCAAACCGAGAAAATCCATCTTCAGCAGACCCAGTTTTTCGATATTGTTCATCGAAAACTGGGTAACCACCTCGTCATTGCTTCCTTTATATAAGGGAAGGAATTCGGTGAGCGGTTTGGGAGAGATCACCACCCCCGCCGCATGGGTGGAGCAATGGCGCGGCAGGCCTTCCAACCGGAGAGCGATATTCAACAGCTCGTCGACGTTCGCGCTTTCCTTGCGCATTTCCTTAAATTTCGGTTCCTCCTTGAGGGCTTCGGTAAGAGTGATATTGAGACGATTGGGAACCAGCTTTGCGATCTTGTCAACCTCGCCGTAGGTCATCCCCAACACCCGGCCCACGTCGCGGATAACCGCCTTGGCGTTCATGCTACCGAAGGTAATAATTTGACTGACAAAGGAGTTACCGCCGTATTTTTCCGATACGTATTTAATGACCTCGTCGCGCCGGTCCATACAGAAATCGATATCGATATCGGGCATGCTCACCCGTTCCGGATTCAGAAACCGCTCGAACAGCAGGCCGTACTGGATTGGATCGAGATCCGTAATTTTCAGCGAATACGCCACCAGGCTTCCGGCGGCGGAGCCCCGTCCCGGTCCAACGGGAATACCGTGTTCACGGGCGTGACGGATAAAATCCCATACGATCAGAAAGTAACCGGGATACCCCATCTTCTGGATGATCTGCAGCTCTTCCTTTAATCGGGACTCATACTCTGCCAGATCGTAGGCTTGCCCAAGACGCTTCATGGTATCGAACCGCTCCTGCAAGCCTTCTCTGGATCGTTCTTCCAGGTAGGAGTACAGGGTATAAGACTCGGGCACCGGATACTCCGGCAGATTGTCGATGCCCAACTCCATCTCCAGATTACACCGCTCGGCGATTTTGATGGTGTTTTCAATGGCTTCCGGCACCTGCTGAAACAACTCGGTCATTTCCTCCGATGATTTAAAATAATATTCATCGGAGTGGTATTTCATCCGGTACGGATCTTCCATCGTTTTACCGGTCTGGAGGCACAGCAAAATTTCGTGGGCCCGGAAATCGTCCCGGTCGAGATAATGGCAATTATTGGTGGCCACTACCGGAATACCCGTATTTTTACTGATCTCCAGCAGGCCCTTGTTGATCCCTTCCTGCCATTCCAGTTTGTGATTCTGCAGTTCCAGATAAAAATTATCTTCACCCATGATGTCCCGGTACTGCTCGGCCATCTTGGTGGCACGGGGAATATTTTCCTTATTGAGGTGATGAGCCACCTCGCCCCGGTTGCAGGAAGACAACGCGATCAAGCCTTCGGCATTTTCCGCCAGCAGTTCCTTATCGATGCGCGGCTTGTAATAAAATCCTTCCAGGTACCCTTTTGTCACCAGTTTCAGCAGGTTTTTATAACCGGTATCGTTTTTGGCCAGCAGGATGAGGTGGTAGGACGCGTCACGCAGGCTGTGGTTGGTATCTTTCTGCAGGCGGCTCTCCGGAGCCACATACACCTCGCACCCGATGATGGGCTTGAGCCCGTGTTTCTTGGCGCCGGCATAAAATTCCATCGCTCCGAACAGGTTGGCGTGATCGGTCATGGCAACGGCGGGCATCCGGAACTCGGCAGCCCGCTGGAACAGGGCCTCGTGGCGCAGGGAGGAATCCAACAGGCTGTAATGGGTATGAACGTGTAAATGGACGAAATTGGAATGCCGCATGCCGGTTTCGAACAGTAGGAAATGGTGGACCCCCGGAAGAATATCCGGGGAAAGATTGATTTTGGCCTAAGTCTAACTCAAAACCTGATCGGGGGGAACATATTCCTTGCCCAAAGCCTCGGCTACGGCCGGATGGGTCACTTTCCCTTTGAAAAGATTGAGTCCCCGGCGAAGGGCGGAATTTTTCCGGAGGGCTTTTTGCAGACCTTTTCCAGCCAATTCGCGGGCATAGGGCAAAGTCGCATTGGTCAGGGCATACGTGGAGGTCCGGGCCAGGGCTCCGGGCATATTGGCAACGCAGTAATGCACCACGCCATCGACCAGAAAAATCGGGTCGCTGTGGGTGGTGGGTCGCGAGGTTTCAAGAATACCCCCCTGATCAATGCCCACATCCACTACCACCGCTCCGGGCATCATTCCCTTAATCATCTCGCGGGTAATCAATTTTGGAGATTTTGCACCGGGCAGAAGCACGGCGCCGATCAACAGATCGGCGGTCTGGGACAGCTCTTCAATATTGAGCTTGTTGGACATAATGGTTTTGACACGCCCGCCGAAGATATCGTCAATATAACGCAGGCGCGACAGGTTGGTATCCAGCAGAGTGACACTGGCACCCGTTCCAACGGCCATTTTGGCGGCGTTCATACCCACGATGCCACCGCCGATGATCAGCACATGCCCGGGGTCCACTCCGGGTACCCCGCCCAGCAGAATGCCGCGGCCGCCATTTTCCCGTTCCAGGTATTTGGCCCCTTCATGGACCGACATGCGCCCGGCCACCTCGCTCATGGGTATCAGCAGAGGCAGAGAACCGTTCTCCAGTTGAACGGTTTCGTAAGCGATACCAATGATTTTTCTTTCCAATAGGGCATCGGTCAATTCCGGCGCGGGAGCCAAATGTAAATAAGTGTAGAGAATCTGGCCTTCTTTCAATCGATCGTATTCCGAAGGCACGGGTTCCTTTACTTTAACGATCATTTCCGACTTTCCGAATACATCGCTGCAAGACGAGACTTGTCCACCCACCGCTTCGTACTGGACATCATAAATACCGCTCCCCTCCCCCGCGCCTTTTTCAATCAACACGGAATGTCCATCGGATATCAGTTCCGCAACACTTGCGGGGGTCATCGACACCCGGTATTCGTCTTTCTTAATCTCTTTAGGAACACCAATAATCATCCGCTCAGTATCCTTTCAAATAAGCCCTTCGGGAGGGTTGGGTTTCACCTCTGAGACTATTTGATCTTTCCATAAAATTCCTATAGATTAGTATCACACTGAGACCGCTACTATACAAGAAATGGAGCTTAAATCCTTGGAAAAATTGGACCGTCCGGCGGCATTGGAACTTTTTCAAAAAGCGTTTACCGAAGAACAGGGCTTACTGGACCTGGAAGATAAAAATATCGGCCTGGAAGAGTTAAAACTTCTGGGCGACTGGGAATTGTTCCCAAAAGTTGAAAAGCTTTACCTCAGCAACAATCAGTTGGGCGACCGGGAAATGGAAGCGCTGGAGCACCTGAAGGGCAATGTGCGTTCCCTGTACCTCAACCATAACATGCTGGGCGACGCTGCGGCGCGTTCTCTGGCACGATCTGAGATGGCCAAAGGGATAACCTGCCTGATGCTGGAGGCCAATAACATGGGACCTGAGGGAGCGAAAGCCTTTGCCGATTCGAAACACTTTCAAAATCTGGAAGAATTGTTTCTCGATTTCAATCCCATTGGCGCAAGCGGAATTGAGGCTATTGCCCGATCTGAAAACCTTCCAAAACTCCAGGCCCTGCACCTTGACAGCACGAAGTGCGGGGATGGCGGTGCCGAAGCGTTATCGCAATCCAAGACTCTAACTGGAATCCGGAGGTTGTATCTTTGCAGTAACGGCATCGGCGATGCAGGAGCGAAAGCATTATCCACTTCCGAGAATCTCAAAACCCTGCAGGTGTTGAGCATCTGGCGCAATGAAATACGCGATGCCGGAGGGGAAGCCATTGCAGAATCGCAAACCTTCGGAAATCTGGAACGGCTTTACATGAGCCTCAACCTGATGGAGCGACCGGTGCGTAAAATCATTCGCGGATCGGACCTGGCAAAAAGACTCAAAACCTTGGTCATGGATTAGGAGGCAAGGACTATGGATGAATCCAAAGACGAGTATCAACCAACTTACGGTAAACTGTTCAACGTACTATTTCATATTGGCGTAGGCATCAACGTCATCCTCGTCATATGGCTCTACCTTGTTTTTTTCGGAGTGATTTAGTTGTGAGCCGATGAGATAAATAAAACCTGAACGCAATTCACTTACGGACAAAAGCAAAAGGTGGCCTTGGTTTCATTTAAGCTCGTCCAGTGGGAAACCTGTTATCAATCGAATTCCCTGTCCCCAGACCCACGTAATCCCTGAAAAATCAATCCCTTGATTGACAACTCTCTTCTAATTTCATAATCTTTTAAAAACAGTATTTTACCTAGGAGTTCCATTAGCCATGAATAAACCCCCCATATTCAATCTCAGTTTGGTTTTTTTGATCCTTTTTGGATTATTCACTTCCGCCTGCTCCACCTCTTCCCTTACCAGTGCGGTAAAGGACGATGACGCCAAGGAAGTACAACGTCATCTCAATGAAGGGGCCAATCCAAATAAAGTGGATGAAGACGGCCAAACTCCTTTGCATCATGCGGCGAAGGAAGGGTATAAGGAAATGGCGGGAATGCTGTTATCGAATTCGGCCAATGTGAACGCCAAGGATAAAAGAGGCCGGACACCCCTGCACCTGGCCGCCTATGAGGGCCACGCCCCCATGGTGGACTTCCTCCTGGATAAAGGAGCCCAGGTCAACAGTCAGGATCAAGCGGGCCGCACTCCACTTCATAATGCGGTCATCAGTGGCAATAAAGAGGTTGCCCTGATCATTACCCTGAATCAGGCTACCACCGATGCCAAGGACAACAAGGGCTGGACGCCGATTTACCTGGCCTGCCTGGAAAATCAGCCGGAAATTGTAGAGCTTCTGATTCAGAAAGGGGCCGAAATCAATCCTCCCACCGGCGCTTCTCCTCTATATGGAGCCGTTTGGATGGGACACCGGAATGTCGTTAAGCTTCTTCTGGAAAAAAATGCCAATGTCCATGGTCAGGAGCATGTTTCCAAAACTCCCATGCATATTGCGGTGGAAAAAGATTATACCGATATTGCCGAGCTACTCCTCGACTACAAGGCCGATCCTTACCGGAAGGACCGGGACGGAAAACCACCGATTTATTACGCCGCTCTCCATGGCAACCATCTGGTCATGAAATTACTCATCAGTTATGGCGAGGATGTCAATCAGGTCCTCCCGGATAAAGGCTCCCTGTTGCACCTGGCTGCCGAAAAGGGACACGCAGCGGTGGTCAGTCTGCTCCTGAACAATGGCGCGGATCTGAATATTCAGAATCCTCAGGGAGAAAAAGCCCTTGAGGTGGCCATTAATAACGGACACCAAAAAGTGGCGGATATGATAACCGAAACGGCCATTGAGAGAAAAGCGGAGGGGAAAAAGTAAAACCCTTTATGCCGCCCTTTGGCATATAGAACATTTGGTGACTCCGGCTTAAAAGCCGGAGTCATTTCATTCCGATAAGCAAGAAACCTTCAACGGGTTTCACCCTCCTTCTGCGCGGCCTGATTAACAATTTTTTAGCCAACCTTAAACTGCTGACAACTACAATTTTACTTGGGGGAATTAGAACAATGCTTAAACTACAAAAGATTCGATCCGGATTTCTTCTACTGTTTATCTTTGGATTAACTGCCTCTGCCTGCTCTATGATCAAAACCTCTTCCCTGGATACGGCGGTCAGATATAAAAACGTCAATGAAGCACAACGCCACCTGAACGAGGGCGCCAATCCCAATCAAACAGATGAGACAGGCCAAACGCCTCTGCACAGGGCCGCGGAAATAGGATATCTCGGAGTAGCCGAGGTTCTTTTGAACAAAGGAGCCCAGGTAAATCTTCAGGATAATGAAGGTCAAACTCCCCTGCACCTGGCTTCCAGGAAGGGTTATACCGCCATGATGGATTTGTTGCTGGCGCACAAAGCAGAGATCAATATCAAGGATAAATACGGACGTACAGCCCTTCACCATGCGACTCTGGCCCGATCCGAGGAATCCGTGGAGCTCCTGCTTTCCAAAGGCGCCACCGCAGACGTCTTTGACAATAAAACTGTGACTCCACTCTATCTGGCGACCGTCCTGGAAGAACCCCAAATAGCCGAATCTTTAATAAAAAAAGGCGCTCAGGTGAATCCAGCGAAGGGTCCCTTTCCTTTAATGGGAGCGGTTCGAGAAGGTCATGCGCGAGTAGCCAGGGTGCTTTTGAATCACCAGGCCAGCGTCCATGGTCCGGTCAACGCGCCCAAATCCCCGCTTCACCTGGCGGCCGAAAAAGGTGATCTCAAGATGGTCCATCTACTTCTGGCTTATAATGCCGACCCCAACCGTCTTGACCGCTTCGGCAAAAGTCCGGTTTACTACAGCGCCTATCATGGCAACATCAGCGTGCTGGATGCCCTTATCCAGCATGGAGTGAATGTGAATCAAAAAATTCCGGAAGGCACTCTGCTCCACCTGGCGGCGGAACAAGGTCATACCCGAACAGCCAGTGTTTTAATCCGCAGAGGCGCCCGTCTGGATATGAAAAATTCCAGTGGCAACAAACCCCTGGATGTGGCGATCATCAAAGGCCATCAACAAATAGCGGACTTGATTGTACGGGAAGCAATTAAACAAAAAGAATTGGAGAAATAGAATCTTCTTTCCCGGCTGTTAAAACTCTCGGGAGGAGGTGGCTTTAACCAGAGTTTCGAAGTTGACCCACTTAAGGTTGTCTTCCGAAATCAGCGGGTCGCCTCCGGCATTGCGGAAAGGCCGCCATTCATGGTTGATATACACCTCATTCGGCCTGAAGTTGGCCTTGTAGGCCAGGGATTTGTTTTTAGCGATAAAATATCCCATGTAAAAATACGGAATGCCACGGCTCTGGCAAAACTGAATCTGCTTGATAATACTGAACGTACCCAGGCTCAAATGAGAATATTGGGTGGAGTAAAAGGTATATATGGCGGAAAAGGTTTTGCGCGTGACATCCGCCAGGGCAACTCCAATCAGCTTTCCGTCCAGAAAATACTCGAACTCCATTCCAAACGGAGTTTTAGCATAGAAGGATAACCGGAAATTCTCTTCGTCCTCGACATCATCCTGTAAAGACTGGAACCGTTTTTTGTGCTCCAGATACAATTGGAATTTTTCCTTGGAAAACTGCGGTCGGCCCAGACGGATTTCCACCTGCGAACTGGACTGAATCGCCCGCCTCTGACTGCGCGTCATGAAGTAATCCCCAGGCCGGAGACGAATGGGTACGCAATCATGGCAGTTATGGCAACGGGGACGAAAATAATATTCACCAAAATGCCGCAGGCCGTGTGACAAAAGGTACTCAAACTCCACTTCGGAAACATCTTCTAGAAGATACTCCTCAAAGAGGGATTTGCGGTCCTTAAAATACCCGCACTGAAATGGTTTGGAGTCGATAAAATGGGCCAGCATATCTATTAAGGTACGTCAATAATACGGTAATCTTATACTATTTCCGCATGGAAATACAGAACCGGAAAACTGCAATTAGGCGTAATATTTTTAAAATTTCACCAAGCCTGCCCCGGCATTCGGTCCAGGCGAACCCAATCCCCACCCATAACATTGTTTTTTCAGGGTTTTTGTGATTAACTGGCACCTGCTTTTTCATCCTCACAAAAACTACTGGTTTATATTCACCCAGAAATGACAAAATCGGATTCCACCAATCCCTCCCTGAAGCTCTCGGTCATCATCCCAACCTATAACGAATCCACCGTTCTTTCCGAAACTCTGACCCGAATCCAGCAACATCAGCCTTTTGAGATCATTATCGGCGACGGCGGAAGCGTGGATAGTACGGTTGATATCGCCCGCCATCTAGGGGTATCCGTCGTGGTATCGAAAACCCGTGGTCGAGCGGCTCAAATGAACGCCGCCGCCGCCGAAGCAAAAGGCGATCTGCTCTTGTTCCTGCACGCCGACAGTTATATCGATTCTAGCGGCTGGCAGGCAATGACCACCGCCATGATGCAGGGGAGCTGGCTTGGCGGGGCCTTCAGCTTGCACATCGATTCCCCAAAATCCTCCCTGAAGCGTATCTCACGGTGGGCAAACTTGCGGTCCCGTGCCCTCAACCTGGTATACGGCGATCAGAGTATTTTTGTCCGGCGGGAAGTATTCCAGAAACTCAATGGCTTCGCGCCCCTGCCCATATGCGAAGATCTGGATTTTTACCGCCGATTAAGCAAACTGGGACCGGTAGTCCTGTTGAAAGCAAAAAGCTACACTTCGCCCCGCCGGTGGCTGGCAGAGGGGGTGAGGTTCACCACCTTCAGGAATATCGCCATTGCGTCTTTATTCGTAATCGGGTTCTCTCCAAAGACCTTAAGCCGATGGTATCC
>JAOUPX010000162.1 GCA_029879645.1 Nitrospinota bacterium | reverse complement strand
GGCTCAAAAGTTGTATCATTATTCCCGACGGACTGGAGGCCGGCAAGATTCTCGGCACTCAGATTTACGGGGCGCAGTTGATCGCCGTGCACGGCAGTTACGATGACGTTAACCGCCTGTGCAGTGAGATTGGCGTCAACCATGAATGGGCGTTCGTCAACATCAACATTCGTCCGTACTACGGGGACGGCTCCAAAACTTACGGCTACGAAATTGCAGAGCAGTTGGGTTGGAAAACGCCGGACAACGTGGTCGTTCCGGTGGCGGGCAGTTCACTCATTACCAAAATTTACAAAGCCTTCCATGAATTCGAAATGCTGGGCCTGATCGGCAAAGTAAATACCAAAGTATTTGCGGCGCAGGCGACGGGATGTTCGCCGGTGACCACGGCGATTAAAAACGGCACGGACACCATCATTCCGGTAAAACCCAATACCATAGCCAAGTCAATCGCCATCGGTAATCCTGCGGACGGGTATTACGGAGTCAAAACCGCCACCGAAAGCGGCGGCTGGGGTGAAGACATCTCGGACGAAGAAGTGGTGGCGGCCATGAAACTGCTGGCGGAAACCGAGGGCATCTTTACCGAAACTGCCGGTGGCGTGACCGTGGGTGTGACACAGAAACTGATCAAGCAGGGCCGCATCAAGCCCGATGAAACGACCGTCATCTGTATCACCGGCAACGGACTTAAAACGCAAGAGGCGTTGACGGGTCAGTTCACCGCCCCAGCGGTCATTCAACCAAATATCCAGAGTTTTGAAGAAGAATTTGCCAACAGTTTAACGGTGTAAAGGAGACAGGAACATGCCAGTCAAAGTAAGAATCCCCACGCCTCTGATGAAACTGACCAACAATCAGGCGGAGGTTTCGGCCGAAGGCGGGACGATTGCCGATATGTTAAACGATCTGGAAAGCCAGTTCGCGGGCATCAAGGAACGCATTTGCGAAGAAAATGGAACCCCGAGACGGTTTATCAACATCTATCTCAATGAAGAAGACATCCGGTTTCTCGAGGGTGAAAACACCAAGATCAATGATGGTGATGAAGTATCCATCATTCCCGCTATCGCCGGTGGAGCGCAGGCATGACTGATTTTACCGATGAGCAGATTGAGCGGTACAGCCGTCACATCATCCTGCCGGAAGTAGGCGGGGTGGGCCAGCGCAAAATGCTGGACGCGCGCGTGCTGATGATCGGCGCGGGTGGACTGGGTTCGCCTGCGGCGTATTATCTCGCCGCCGCAGGGATTGGCCATCTGGGTCTGGTGGATTTCGACACAGTCGACCTCAGCAATCTGCAAAGGCAGATCATTCATTCCACCGAACGAATTGGCATGCTTAAAACCGAATCCGCCAAGAAGACCATTAACGCCCTTAATCCGGACGTCAATGTAACCCTCTTCAACGAACGGATCAGTTCTCAAAACATACGGGAACTGTTCGAAGGATACGACTATATTGTTGACGGCTCGGATAACTTTGCAACCCGGTTTCTCATCAACGACGCGTGCGTATTGATGAATAAGGTCAACATTCACGGCAGTATTTTCCGGTTTGAGGGCCAGGCCACCGTATTCAAACCACATGACGGCCCCTGTTACCGCTGTCTGTATCCGGAACCGCCACCACCGGGACTGGTGCCCAACTGTCAGGAAGGCGGCGTACTGGGCGTGCTGGCCGGCATTATCGGCAATATTCAAGCAGTGGAAACGTTGAAGCTGGTGCTGGGTATCGGTGAATCCCTGTCAGGTAAACTGCTCATTTATGATGCCCTGAATACGGAGTTCAGGAAATTAAAACTCAAGCGAGATGCCAATTGTCCGGTCTGCGGGGATAACCCGACGATCAAAGAATTGATCGATTATGAAGAGTTTTGCGGTACTGCGTGATCGACATCCTGGTAATCGTTTTAATATAGAAAAGCCAACGGCAGATCCCTGGAAATAGGTGCAACACTGAAGGGAGAATGTCTTTAGCAAATATGGGTCATATCAATCAAAAGAATCTGGCGCCGGCCTGTCCGGTGATCGTGGATCAATCGATTTTGAAAAAAATCGGTAACACCCCGTTGATCCATCTGAAAAACCTCAGCAAACGGTATCCCAACGTCGAGATTTACGCGAAGGCGGAATGGCGCAACGCGGGGGGCTCCGTCAAATCCCGCCCTGCCCTGCAGATGATCGAAGACGGCGAAGCGGATGGCCGGCTCACTAAAGAAAAAATCATTCTCGATTCCACTTCCGGTAACACGGGAATTGCCTATGCCCTTATCGGAAAAATCAAAGGTTATCAGGTCAAGCTGGTGATGCCCGCCAACGCCGTTAAGGAACGCAAAGGTGTGATGGCGGATTTTTACGGCGCCGAAATCGTTTCCTCCAGCCCGTTCGAAGGCTCCGATGGCGCTATTCTTCTGGCGAAGGAAATCTATAACAAGGATCCGGATAAATATTTCATGCCGGACCAGTACAATAACGATTCCAACTGGCGCGCCCATTACCTGCACACTGCCGAAGAAATCTGGAAACAGACCAACGGCGAAATCACCCACTTCTGCGCGGGTATCGGAACCGGCGGTACCATTATGGGCAATACCCGAAAGTTTCGAGAACTCAACCCGGATATAAAATGTTATGCCGTAGAACCGGCGGAAGAACTGCACGGCCTCGAAGGCCTCAAGCACATGGCGTCATCCATCGTACCGGGTATATACAAAGAAGAGATTCTCGACGGCAAGCTCAGTGTCGTCACAGAAACCGCTTACAATATGGTAGAAATCCTTGATAAGGAAGAAGGCATCCTGGTCGGCCATTCATCCGCCGCCGCTGTGGTTGCCGCCATGGAACTGGCCGGAAAAATTGAGAAAGGGGTGGTCGTCACTATCTTTCCAGATAGTTGCGACACCACTTATATCAATTTTGGAAAATTCAAGGAGTTTCAAGACTCTCAGTTGCCACCGGCCACCAACAAGACAGATCACTGACCAACCTCGAAGGGAATTTCCTCAATTTAACATGGGCCGCTTCCAGAAACATCTCTTCATCTGCAACAACGAGCGCAAGGAAGACGACCCACGCGGTTGCTGTGCCTCGCGCGGATCACTGGACCTTCTGGACTATCTAAAGAGGCGCGTCCACGACAGCGGCCTCAAAGGCAAGGTTCGCGTCAACAAAGCCGGATGCCTCGACGCCTGCGCGCAGGGACCGGCCATGGTGGTCTATCCGGACGATGTCTGGTACGCGCCCAAAACTCAAGCCGATATGGAAGAGATTCTCACCGAACATATCCAGAACAACCGCATCGTCGAACGCCTGGTCATTCCTTTTAAGAAAAAATAACAAAACCGATTGAGAGTCAAGCGTCGTCGATTTCAATGGTTTCCACTTTAACACGGGTGGTGCCTTTGGAGTGGAAGCCGAGTTGTTTGGCGGCGGCATAACTGAGGTCGATGATGCGCCGGCCGGAGGCGGGATTGTGATCGCTGGGAAAGGGTCCACGATCATTGACCCTCACCACTACCGAACGGCCATTTTGCAGGTTGGTGACTTTCACGTTTGTCGGAAGGGGTAAGTGCTTGTGGGCGGCCGACAGTCCGTTGGGATTGAACGCCTCCCCATTCGCGGTCATGTGACCATCCTTCTGATTCAGAGTCTCGTCACCGTACCAGGAAGCGGTGCCCGTCTCACGATAAGTCTGTGCTTCGGCCACCGTCATTGGATAATACATTTTACCTTTAACGCGATAGGGTGAGTTTTTGACCCGGCCCAGGCGAATGGCTTCTTTAACCGGAAGACCGTCGATGGTTTCAATGTCGTCGTTCATCAACGACCATTCGATGGGCGCCTTCACAACATTGAAGGTGAACTTGCCAACCTGGTAAACACCTTGGACCGTTCCGCTGGCAACGTAGTAAACGCCTTTAACCGTTCCGGTAATGCCATCATAAACACCCTCGACCACGACACACCCCGCCAGGTTAAAGACAGCAACAAGAACCACTAACTGAAAATAAATCCTCTTCCGCATTGCTCCCCCACAAATCATAACTTATTGAAAAATATAACTTAATTTTCAAGGAGATGCAACTTTCCGCCCTGGGTTCTTTACCACCCCTCCCCCGGAAATCATACGCAACATAGAAGCTCCTTCCTGTCGGCCTAAATTGACAACCCAATAGCAATACCTTAACTTAAGTTAATAGAATCCTTTTCAGAATCAACTTGCTATGGACCAGGAAGAACAAAATAAACTAACCGAGCGCATCGAAAAGGTTGAAGCTCTCCTAATCGACCTGGGAAATCAAGTCAGCGATATAAACGATCAGCTGAACCGGCAACGTATCAACCAGGGGCAACCGGCGGATTATGCACCTCCTGGCAATAGGGTTGAACCCTCCCCTCCCTTATCCCCTCCGCCCAATTCCAATTATGACAAACCGAAGTCACCTGTAGAAGCGGACCCGGACAGAGAAGTCAACCAGGGTGAATTCTGGCTTAACAAAATCGGCATAACGCTTCTTCTGATAGGTCTGGGGTTTTTATTCAAATATTCCATCGATCAACATTGGGTCACTCCATTTGTAAGAGTTTCCTTCGGTCTGGTACTGGGAGTGGTTCTGGTGGGAATCGGAATGCGTAAGTTCGAAACCAGGAAAATATTCAGCCAGGCTGTCATGGGGGGCGGAATCGCTGCCTTTTATATCACCGGGTATGCGGCGTTCCAACTTTACCACATGGTTCCTCATTTTCTTGCGTTTTCGTTTATGGTGGGAGTCACCCTTCTATCTTATTATCTGGCGCTGTATCAAAATGAACCTCCCTTGGCGCTGGTTGCCGTTATCGGCGGCCTGGGAACTCCGTTTTTATTGAATACCGGCTCCGGAAATATTCCCGGCCTGACTCTGTATACCTGCGTGGTGCTTGCAGGTTC